>JBJEND010000184.1:0-1796 GCA_051880015.1 Butyrivibrio sp.
CACATTCCTGGGGCAGAAAGCCCAGATTACTCCGGAATAATCTGCCCCGGACGCTATTATCCATACCGTTTAATTCAACAGAGCCGCAATCTGCTTCCAAAAGCCCTACTATAGCATTAATAAGTGTGGATTTTCCGGCACCATTGTTGCCAAGAAGTGCCGTAACTCCGTTATGAATCTGAAAGCTTACGGAATCCAATGCTTTAAAGTCTTTGTATGATTTCGTGAGTCCGTCAACCGTTAAGGTATTAATATTTATATCGTTCAAGAACATACCCCTCTTCCTGACCTGTAAGAAAATATGCGGTTCTGCCATATGAAGTCGTTGCCCAGATTCCGTAACACGGGGAAAGGTCATAAATTGTTGTTTTAGCCCCGGTGGCAATATCATATGAATAAACAGATGCGGTGTAGCTTCCGTCATTTGGCATATAGTAAGTGAAAATTCTGCTTCCGTCGTCTGATATAAAAGAATTCTGCGATTCATCCCCGTTAGCCAAATCCAACTTCTTTTCCGTATTATCCTCAAGTGAGTATATGTATACATATGGAAAATCTGTCTGATTCCATAAAGCTTCTTCCTTTAACAGCAGATATTCATTATTATTACTGCTTCCTGCCAGAAATCTGTTGTTAATTACGTTTATTTCTCCTGTATTATAATCATATATAACCACGGCCGGACTGTTATCATCTGTCATTATAGCTTCCATAACAAGGTAATTGCCTTTTTTATAGCAATTCTTTCCTATGGTAACTTTTTCTTCGGAAAGATCAATGAAAACATCTTCTTTTCCGGTTTTGATTTCCTTGCGTATAACCTGATATACATATCCACAATATATGTAATCATCATCAATAAGGAATATTTCAGGATTGGGAACATTTGTGAAAAACTCGCTTTTTTCTCCGGAATACAGACACTCTCCTGATGAATTAATCAGATATAAGTTAACATAATCTTTTTTGTTAACGGTAATGGTAGTATATATCTCAAGTCCGTTCTCAAATACTCCTATATTGTCATCAATTTCCGCTATTTCAATATCCTCAATATATTCTCCTGCAATATCATCGGAACGGAATACATTGATTTCCTGCATTTTATTTCTCACTATGTCATAGCTGCAAATCTGATAACTGCTTTTGGAGTCATCGGTAAAATAGGCATAGTAGTACATATTCCCCCGGGTGCCTATTTCTTGTATGATTCGATCTCCATGTATAGTCAGGGTACTGTAATCTATATCATTAATATCAGCTTCAGTGGTGTCAGGCTCAGTAGGGTCATTAATATTGATATCCTTCGTTGTTGCCTGTGTATTATCTGTATGGGTGGAATTGGTGCATGCAGTATTAATCACAGCCATGCCCATACCTAAAAATAATAATAACTTTTTATATGGTTTAATTGTCATTCTAATCATCATCCTTCATATTCATCAACAAAAATTTTAGTGAAAGTTTTACCTATACATCCCTCCTCTCCTACAGGACAGGCAATGGCATAGAAATTATCGATACTGTCAATCAGGTTTCTGTCTATATTAAATGTGTACTGGTATTTACTGCCCTGTTTCACATCCACCCGGTAAAACATATGCTCCCCTACCTGAACCGGTTTTCCGTTACCCCAGAAGGATATAACATATGAGGTATCTGCATCGGGAGTAAGTTCAAGCATATACTGTCCCGTAATGTTTTCTCTCTTCATAACCGTTGTGGTAGAAAAATTATTATTAAATGCATCTACCAGGAGAATATCAGTATTGCTTACAGATTCCTCATAGGAAATT
>JBJEND010000185.1:0-8317 GCA_051880015.1 Butyrivibrio sp.
CATCGATGGATACTTCCATCCGGGTTTTGTTATTTCTTCTCAGGTACATCAATATTTCATTTTCAATGCATCGGGAGGCATAGGTCGCCAGTTTGATTTTCTTCCCGGCATCAAATGAATTAATTGCTTTAATAAGTCCTATAGTGCCGATGGAGATTAAATCCTCAACCTCTATACCCGTATTGTCGAATTTTTTGGCAATATATACTACAAGTCTGAGATTGTGTTCAATAAGAATTGCCTTCGCCTTTTTGTCAAATTCTGTTCCTAAATCAGCAATTACCTCTGCTTCCTCTTCCGGTTCAAGAGGGGCCGGAAGTACATCCGCACCCCCTATATAATGAATATCCCCTTGATTCTCCATAAAAAAGCTACGGAAGGTGGGCACCATTTTAAACTGAAAACACTGTGGCATCATAACTTTTAAATACATTTTCTCCGGCTCCTTTAACCTTTAGTCCTGCAAAGCATATCCGGGTGCAGAATCACCCTATAATCTGTTCTTTGTGCAAAGCTGCCCGTATAAAGGGCAAATAACGGATTAATAACAGTTCTTTCAGTGTTTTTCCCGATAATAACAAGCTTATCCATACGAACCACCGGAATCATTCCGTGCTCTTTACCTATTGACGAATAGGGTATAAGATGGAAAGAGGTATTTTCCCGGGAATCAATCAGTTTTTCCAGTGCATCCGCTTCAGCCACATTAACAGGTTCACCGTATATTGGATCAAAAAGGCTGTTTCCTGTATCACACAGAGCCATGAGCCTGACTGATTTTCCACCCTTTTCTATGACTGCGGTAAATCTGCTTTCCGTATCCTTCTTTTTCTCAAGCATGAAAGCCACAAACCATCTTACAAGGACATATCCCACTGTCAGTCCGGCTGCCACAATCCATAATGATGCTGTATTGTGACCTCCCTTTGTAAGGCTGTACAAAAAATACCCAAAAGCTGTGTAGTAATAAATTCCGTGCATTATACCCCCAAGTACAAATGTCACCAGATACATAATACCGACGCCCTTGAAATACGAACTGATTTTATTTTTCCCCATAATAATTAAGACCATGGACGGGCCTATAACGGCAAAGGTCACAACATTCCACATTGGATGCATTAATTTAAACCACAATAGGATGCACGCCCACGCAGCGCCCAATACTGCCGCAAGAATTCTTTTTATGTATATGGCCGGAAGTTCTCCTGAATTTTTGGAGGATCTCGGCAAAGTGGCGGTGTGATAAAGAATTCCCGACGTTATGGACAGAACTGCATAATCCATAATGAAATTAACCACGAACAGCACATCCAGATAAATTATGTAATGCAATTTACACCTCCTGTCGCGGTACTTGTACATTATAGAAAAAAGTTTCCGAAAAATTTGTCGAAACATAGATTCTTGAAAACAGAAAATATAGACATAATACGACATAAAACATCAAAAAAAGGGGCTGTAAAAACAGCCCCTTTAATAGGTTAAAATTATTTCTTTCTCTGGAGGAAGCCCGGAATATTGATTTCCTTCTCTTTAACGCTTGCTTCCTTCGGCTTGGCAAGTCCCGGAATATCCGCCCTTGTCTTGCTGTCTGATGATATGCTGCTATAAGGAGACTGATAGGTAGGTGCTGCCGGTCTGACTCCTGCTGACTGAGGCTTGAAATTAAAGCCTGCAAGTGCACTTGCCGCAGATGCAGAATATCCGTCAAGTCCTGTGGCAATAACTGTAATGGTAGCCTGATCCTGAACAGAATCGTCATACATGGCACCAAAGATAATATTGGCATTCTCTCCTGCAAGCTCCTGAACATAGCTGGCAGCTTCGTTAGCCTCCATAAGTCCAATATCACCGCTGATATTAATGATAACATGGGATGCACCCTCAATGGTAGTCTCAAGAAGAGGACTGGCAACGGCAATCTTAACTGCCTCAATAGCCTTATCGTCTCCCTTAGCAGTACCGATACCAATATGGGCAATACCCTTGTCCTTCATTACGGTCTGAACGTCAGCAAAGTCAAGGTTAATAAGACCCGGCACGTTAATAAGATCCGTAATTCCCTGAACAGCCTGCTGAAGAACCTCATCTGCCTTCTTAAGAGCATCCGGCATGGTAGTTCTTCTGTCCACAATTTCAAGAAGTTTATCATTAGGGATTACAATTAAAGTATCCACACTGTCTTTTAATTTCTCAATACCTGTAATGGCATTGCTCATTCTGGTCTTAGCCTCGAACTTAAAGGGCTTGGTAACTACGCCTACGGTAAGTATTCCCATCTCCTTAGCAAGCTTGGCAACTACCGGCGCTGCACCTGTACCGGTACCTCCGCCCATTCCGCAGGTAACAAATACCATGTCAGCTCCCTTTATGGCCTGAGTAATCTCTTCAACGCTCTCCTCAGCTGCCTTCTCACCAACTTCAGGCTTAGCTCCCGCTCCAAGGCCCTTGGTAAGCTTCTCACCAATCTGGATAGCGCTTGAAGCCTTGCAAAGCTGCAAAGCCTGCTTATCCGTATTTATTCCGATAAACTCTACACCACAGATATTTTCATCAATCATACGGTTCACTGCATTATTGCCTGCACCGCCTACACCTATAACAATAATCTTAGCTGATGCCTCTGACTCATTAGTTCTAATCTCTAACAAGGTCTTGTCCTCCTTAAACCACTATCTATTTCATTAAATGCCATTGTCTGAAAATCACATAATAATATAATATTATTAATTGCACAAAATAGCAACTAAAAAATTATATTTTTTATGATTATTTTGTCTCGGTAAATGTTATATAATCAGTACCCTCTCCATACTCCTCCATATGTAAAACTCCTTTCAGTCCTTTAAGTTCCTCCAGCATACAGCTTAATTCATATATGCGGACGCCCATGTTATAATCGTTTTTACCGAGTTTTACGGTAACGTCTCCAAGAATAATATCAATGGAGCTGTTTTCTCCTACATAAATTCCGTCAACATCAATGGAATACTTGTCCAGATACTGTGTTATGTCCAAAAGCGTTTTAAAAACCTCCCCGTCCGGAACATTAAGTTTCTCATACATGACTATGCTGTCAAACTTAAGCCCCTGCACCCTTGGCACCTCAGGAAGAACCTGTGTGGAACATTCCACAATAACGCCGTCCTTATCAAAATACATATTGGTTCCCTTATATGTCACATATCCCACTATTGTCTTCTCATACACGGTAATATCCAAAGTATGTGTACCTGTAACATCAATATCCACCTTGGCAATAAAGGGGATCTCCGGCATGGGATTTCTGCTGTCCGTAAATTTAAACAGAAGGACATTCCGGTCATCCCTGTCCTCAAAAATATATTCATAAAGTTCATCATATGTATATTTATCACTTCCGGTTATATTGACCGTTGTGATTTTAAATTCATTATATACATAAAATCCAGCACCGGCTAACAATACTGCAAATACTATGGCAAAAATCAGTATTCTTTTTCCGGCAGGATTCCTTCTGTGCCGTCTTTCCATTCTATATCTGCTCCCAAATGTTTTAAATCTCTTTGTATGTCCTCATATCCCCTGCTTATATGACTGCAGCCGTGAATTTCCGATATTCCGGCACAGCCCAGTGCCGCTATGACCAATGCTGCACCGCCCCTTAAATCCTTTGCGTATACCCTTGCTCCCTGCATATCCAAGCTGCCCCGTACATACACTGCCGGGATACGGTTGTCTGTTTCACCCTGGTCTGATTCCGTTGCAAAGGATATATTGGCTCCCATTCTGCGCAGTTCCCTGGCAATACCGTAGCGTCCGGGATATACATTATCCCTTATCCCCGTAGTTCCGCATAAAAAGCAGGCTGCTGCCATTAACTGCGGCTGCATATCCGTAGCCAGCCCGGGATACTCTTTGGCTGATATGAGATTATAACTCCTGCAGGGCAAATCTGCCACACCTATTATCTCATTTGATTTGTAATCTGTAAATATATGCACTCCCATTTTTCTTAAGTAAAAAACAGGTTTTGTCATACGGCGGGGATCAATTCCGGTAAGTTTTATATTGCCCCCTGCAATACAAAGAGCCGCAAGATAGGTTCCTGCCACTATCCTATCCCCCGGTATGTGCATGGTACACCCGGAAAGCCTCACTCCGCCCCGTACGGTTATCTTATCCGTGCCTGCCCCGGATATATCTGCCCCCATGGCAGTAAGAAAATGGCAAAAGTCCACTATTTCCGGCTCTCTGGTGCAGTTTGTGAATACGGTTATGCCATCCCTTGACACCGCACCAAGAAGAAGATTTTCCAAAGCCCCAAGACTTGGCCGGGGAAAGGAATAGCACACCGTGGAATCACTGTTTTCAAAAATCCCGGCAATTATGTCATCATCCTCTGCAATATTTCCTCCGAGAATCTTATATCCCTCCATGTGAAAATCAATGGGTCTCCCGCCTAAATTACAGCCTCCGGGATGGGGCATAATCACCCTTTTAAATCTGCCTAACATGGCACCCATAAATATCATGGAAGCACGAAGCTTTTTACACTCCGGCGGAAGTGTTTTCTCTACGGCCCTGCTGCTGTCTATTTCCAGAGTATTGTTTTCAAAAGTACACTTACAGCCCAGATACTTAAGAATTGCCGTCATTTCCCTTATATCCGTAATATCGGGACAGTTTTTCAATATAACCTTATCCGCTGCCAGAAGGGATGCCGCCACCATAGGCAGGCATGAGTTTTTGGACCCCTGTATCTTAAGTTCTCCTTCCAGTCTTTTTTTGCCATTTACCTTAAGATAACTCATAAAATACCCCGCACAATGGTACTATAAACCATTATATGCGGGGACATGTTTTTTATTTACTAATATTCCCTTCCAACAGGAACGGGAACTCTTATCTGCCCGGATACATTCAGTACAATCCCCATCTCAATCATAAGAAACAGCACCGAGGTTCCGCCATAGCTGATAAAAGGAAGAGTTATTCCTGTATTGGGAATGGTATTGGTAACAACCGCAATGTTAAGCACTACCTGAATGGCAATATGGGCCAGAACTCCCACCACAAGCATGGAGCCGAACAAATCCGGAGCATTGTTGGCAATAACCATGAATCTCCATATCATAAGGGCAAACAGCACTATCACACAGATGCCTCCGAACAGACCCAGTTCTTCACATACAACGGAGAAAATCATATCGTTCTGGGCCTCCGGTATAAATCCCAGCTTCTGTATACTGTTTCCCAGTCCTTTTCCGAAAAATCCTCCGGAACCTATTGCATACAATGCCTGCAAAGTCTGGTAACCAATTCCTGACGCATAATCCTCCGGATGTCTCCAGGCCAGAAGACGCTTAAATCTGAAGCCAAAGCCTGAAGGGTCATCTGCATTCTTAAAGAAAACAACCAGAAACACCGCAACAGCCGCTATCGCCGCTACCGTACCTATTATAATCCACTGAGGCTTGGGATTGGCCACAATGAGCATTATGTAAGCAATTCCCACAATAATGATTGCGGTACTTAAGTTATTGGTTATAACCATTATAAGTCCCGCAGCAATACCTGTGAGTACAAGATATGCCAGATTGTTTTTGAAGGTACTCATTCTTTTGCCGCTTAGGGAAACGAATGCAGCAAGAGTTATAATAAGTCCCAGCTTCATAATTTCTGCCGGCTGAATGGACATGCCTCCTATACCAATCCATCTTCTGGCACCGTTAAAGGTCATTCCCAGCGGGGTAAGCACCAGCAGTACGGAAATTACGGAACCGATATATATTATCCATGAGCATTTGTACCACACCCGGTAATTAATGCAGATAACTATAAACATGAATACAAGTCCTATAATTGAGGACTTCAACTGCTTCTTAAAATAGAAAGCAGAGTCATTGGCATCCTGCAGTCCGCTGTAGGAGCTGGTACTGTATACCATTACCAGTCCGAATGCAATGAGAAACAATACCACAATTAACAGGGTATAATCAAAAAATTTTCCTTTTTTAGTTAAGGTGGTGGCTTCTTTGGTTCCACCGGCTACTCTTAAGTTCGCCACTCTATCACCTCTGCAAATATATATTCTGTCTTAAAGCTCCTGCACATATTTTTTAAACAGTTCTCCACGCTGTTCATAGCTTCGGAACATATCCCAGCTTGCACAGGCAGGAGAAAGTAATACTGCGTCTCCATCCACAGCATTGGCGGCACATACCTCTACCGCCTCTTTAAGGTCTTTTACATTAATAATGTTATCAAAGCCGTGTTTCCTTGCAGTCTGCTCTATTTGTCCTGCCGTCTCTCCCATGAGAACCAGAAGCTTTATTTTGCCGTTAAAAGCCTCTAAAAGGCCGTCAAATTCAGAATGCTTGTTATATCCTCCCGCAATAAGGATTGTGGGCCTTGACATGGCCTCAATGGCTTTAATTGATGAATCGGGATTAGTACCCTTGGAATCATTATAATACACTACTCCGTCTTTTTCACGCACATATTCTATTCTGTGTTCAACACCTTTAAAATTTTTCACGGTGCTGACTATGATATCCATTGGAACCCCGGCATTAACTGCCATACACACCGCTGCCATAACATTTTCATAGTTATGGTTTCCGAAGAGTTTCATCTCTTCAACTCCCATAAGGTCCTGTACGCCGTTACCGTCAGTATATTTTATCCTGCCGCTTTCAAGGAAAGCACCCTTTGGCGGAATTGCTTTGCGGGAAAAATATACGGGATTTATTAAGGTCTTTCCGAATTCCTTCAGAACTTCATCATCATAATTAAGTACACAAAATCCATTTTCATCCTGATTTTTGGTAATCGATTCCTTAACTTTAATATAATTTTCCATGGTATAATGACGGTTAAGGTGGTCAGGAGTTATATTTAAAATCGCAGTTCCCACAGGCTTAAAATCATGAATTGTTTCCAGCTGGAAGCTGCTTATTTCCGCAACGGTAATACTGTCGCTACCCGTTTTAAGAACCTCTCCGGTATATGAATTGCCTATATTGCCTACAACAAAGGTTCTGTCGTTGTAATTTTTCATTATTTCACCCAGAAGGGATGTTGTGGTTGTCTTTCCGTTGGTTCCCGTTATGGCATAAACAGTTCCCTTTTCATAATTATATGCCAGTTCTATTTCTCCCCATACGGGAACGCCTGCATCCCTGTACCGGTTTACAATCTCACTGTCAATGGGAACTCCCGGACTTATTACCAGCAATTCTGCCTTCTGAATCAGTTCATCCGGCATACTGCCAATAATAATCTCGGCTTTTGCTCCTTCGGGAAGTTTATTCCTCACATCTTCCACGGTTAGTTTATCATTGCCGTCATATAAATATATTTCTGCCCCGGTATCTGATAGAAGCTTTACAGCCCCCATACCGCTGACACCTGTTCCCACTACAACAACTTTTTGTCCCTTTATGTTCATAATCTATTCCTCCTTCTCAATCCCCAGATATGGCAGAGTGTTTTCAAAAACCTCTCTGATTACCGGAGCTGCTATGGTTCCTCCGTAGTATATCCCTTCAGGCTCATCTATTATACACATGGCTATTACCTGTGGATTATCGGCGGGAGCAAATCCTATAAATGAGGATATGTATTTGCCTGAGCCTCTGGGAAGCTTCTGGGAGGTGGCCGTTTTACCGCCTATTGAATATCCTTCAATGGCACATTTGGAGCCTCCGCCCTCACTTACAACCAATTCTAACAACTCTTTCATTGTATCACAGGTTTCCGGGGAAACAACATTATTTTCAGTGGAATATGTAAATTCCTTTATATTTCCCTCATTATCAACATAGCTGTATCCAAAATGGGGAGTTACAAGAGTCCCTCCGTTTATAACACAACTTGTAGCCCGTAAAAGCTGCAGCGGAGTTATCTGGAAGGACTGGCCAAAGGCCATTGTAGCCAGTTCCAGCTCGTGGATGTCTTCTTTTTTGTGCATAATGGTGGATGCCTCTCCCGGCAAATCCACTCCGGTTTTTTCCATAAGCCCCAGTTTATCCATATACAGCAGAAAATTATCCACTCCCACCCTCATGCCCCAGGTAATAAATGCGGGGTTACAGGAATTCATAAGGGTCTCTGCAAAGGTTTCATGCCCGTGTCCTGTGGTTTTATGACATCGTATCCGCCTGCCTGCAATGGTAATTCCGCCTCCGCAGCTATATGTATCCGAAAGTGATACAACTCCTGTTTCCAGTCCCGCAGTGGCAGTTATTATTTTAAATGTGGAGCCCGGCTCATATGTATCATTAATAATAGTATTTCTCCATTTCTGATTAAGCAGCTTCATTTTTTCTTT
>JBJEND010000186.1:0-1769 GCA_051880015.1 Butyrivibrio sp.
ACGGACTGTCAACAGGTTTTTAGAAAAAATTTTATTTTTTCTCCTATTACTGCATAGATGCCACAGAGTGGGCAGATTTTCTGCCTGCTTTGGGGAAAATTTCTTCGTGTCGTATCCACCGACTAAGCGGGGATGAATCGATGCCGTTGAAACGGTTCCATGATTATGGTAGTATATATAATGTTGGAGGAAATTTATGAGAATAAAAAGAATTTTAATATCGGTATTTGTTTTGCTGTTTATTATAATATTAGGAATATTTATTTCCGTGCCTGTTGTCAATGATAAAACCGCCAGGTATCTTGTGGATGAGTTGAAATCCCTTCCGCTTCCTGAGGGAGCAGTTTTACTGGACTCTGTGTCTGTGGCAGGCAAGGTATCAGGCAATGGTAACGGAATGCAGTTTTTCGGGGCTATTCTGATTGAATCGGAGCTTACCATGGATGAAATCAAAGCGCATTATAAGCAATTTTCCGGCAATCAGTTTGAATATATTGTAGAATCCCAGGAACAGAAAGAAATCCGGGTTATTGACAGAGGCTGTTCCTTTAGTTATCTAAATGATAAAGAGGACTTTCGGAACTACTACATTATATATACCTGGGGTAGTTCCGATTATCCTCTAAGCAATCTGGATTTACGGGGGCATTAAATTTTATTTCGCAGTGATATACTTCTGTGCCACAAGAAGCTCTGCACTTAATACTGCTCCGCCTGCAGCTCCTCTTACGGTATTGTGTGAAAGTCCTACGAACTTCCAGTCAAATACGCTGTCTTCCCTAAGACGTCCGAAGGATACACCAAAGCCATTTTCATAATCCACATCCAGTTTAACCTGAGGACGGTTATCCTCTTCAAGGTACTGGATAAACTGCTTCGGTGCGCTGGGAAGATTCAACTCCTGAGGAAGGCCCTTGAAATTAACCCAACGGTCAATAATTTCTTCCTTGGTAGGTTTCTTTCTAAAATTAACAAATACTGCCGCTGTATGGCCGTTAAGAACAGGCACTCTTATACACTGTGTTGTAATAACAGGCTCCTTGGCCTTCTCAATTCTGCCGTCCACAACCTTGCCCATAAGTCTTAAAGGCTCCTGTTCGCTCTTCTCTTCCTCACCGGCTATATAAGGAATTACATTGCCCTCCATTTCCGGCCAATCCTTAAAGGTCTTACCTGCCCCGGAAATAGCCTGGTATGTAGTGGCAACTACTAAAGTAGGTTCAAATTCCTTCAGTGCAAAAAGAGCAGGAGTATAGCTCTGGATTGAGCAGTTAGGTTTAACAGCTATGAAACCTCTGGTAGTGCCAAGTCTCTTCTTCTGATATTCAATAAGTTCAAAATGCTCCGGATTAATCTCAGGTACAACCATGGGAACATCCTCTGTCCAACGGTGTGCACTGTTATTGGATACTACCGGTGTCTCTGTTTTAGCATAATCTTCTTCTATTTTCTTAATCTCTTCCTTGGTCATATCTACTGCGCTGAATACGAAATCGACCTTGGAAGCCACCTCTTCCACATCATTTACATTGTAAACAATCATTTTCTTAACAGCTTCAGGCATAGGTGTTGTCATCTTCCATCTGTCACCTACTGCTTCTTCGTAAGTCTTGCCTGCTGAACGTGGGCTTGCTGCAATAGCCACTACCTCGAACCATGGATGATTCTCCAGCAAAGCAATAAATCTCTGGCCTACCATTCCTGTGCCACCAAGAATACCTACACGTAATTTCTTTTCCATCTTCGTTATCTCCTAATTATTAATTTTT
>JBJEND010000187.1:0-1760 GCA_051880015.1 Butyrivibrio sp.
AGGAGGCTTTATCCAAGTTAAGCGGCAAAGGAATTATATTCAGTGATATCCGTAATCTCTCCCCCAGAGGTGTTAACGTGTCTACGATATTTATTGAACCTAACAAATACTTAACCGGAGCTTCTTACGACAAAAATGCAGATTTTTCAATACACAAAATAAGCCTTTCACAGCTCATTAATTTGTAGGCTGTGAAAGGCCTTTTTTATTCTATCCTGCCATCTTCTATTCGGATAATACGTTTGCAGTGCTTTGCTATATCAGCATCATGTGTAATTAATATCACAGTTTTCCCTACTTTGTTAATTTCCTCAAAGCAATTAATTATTTCATTACCCGTATTAGTGTCAAGCGCTCCTGTAGGTTCATCTGCCAACAGTATCGGCGTATCTGCTGCAAGGGCTCTTGCAATGGCACAGCGCTGCTGCTGTCCGCCTGAAATCTGTGACGGAAGTTTCTTTTTCAAATCAGCAATACC
Source organism: Butyrivibrio sp. (assembly GCA_051880015.1). Lineage (GTDB taxonomy): Bacteria > Bacillota > Clostridia > Lachnospirales > Lachnospiraceae > Eshraghiella. Next base: position 479 of record JBJEND010000187.1, read on the forward strand.
CATTTTATCCAAAAGATCCATGACTGTTTTTTTTCGATTTTTTATATTTCTGGCCAGCAATGGCATTTCTACATTCTCATATACATTATAGCTGTCCATCAGGGCAAAATTCTGAAATACAAAGCTGATATTTGTTTTCCGGAATTTATGTAACTGATTTGGCTTATACTCCGCAATATTCTCACCATTAAACAGATATCTGCCGGAGGTGGCTATGTCCATTCCTCCGACAATATTTAAAAGTGTTGTTTTGCCGGACCCTGATGCTCCCACTATCGCAGTAAATTCCCCATCATTAATTGTCAGATTAATACCTCTTAATGCATGAGTAGTCTGTTCTTTATTAACATAATCCTTCACAATATTTTCAAGTACAATCATATAAATCCTTTCTGATGAAAAAAGTCATACTTTATTATTTATCATCCTTACCAATGGCATTTTCCGGAGAACTATGCAGGTTATCGCCTGCACAGTCAGAATAATCACCACAGACATAATAATCGTAGCAGGAAAAGAATAATGTGACAGAATTGTTTTGAACATATAAGCTGTATCCATATCCGTACCAAATCTTTTCATCGCTACAAATATACAGCATAACGCAGACGGAACAATGGCACATAATGCTGTTATCATCTGCTTACAAAGCAGCATCCTGCTTACCTCCCGTCCGGAAAATCCCACAGAGTACATTATTCCGTAATTTTTAAGCTCGCTTATAATGATTGCAAGTTGTATTGTAATAAGCATAAGCAGAGTTGATGATACTATAATTACCAGCAATTTGGTAATATAAGATATTAATAGAGAAGAATCCTTCTCAGCTTTCTCAACTCTTTTTTCTAATGCTTCATAGTATAATTCAATCCCGCTGTCCGCTGCCTCTTCCTTGGCTGCCGCTATTGCCTGATTCAAAGTATACCCATCTTTTGCACACAGAAAAAAGGTATCTGAATTAATTCTCTTATTATTTACTGATATAACTGCATATTTACAGTCCATTGAATAATCCAGCCCGCTTGTGTAATATCCGTCTAATAATGTATCTTTTATCCAACGCTGATTACCCTCCATAATACCTGCTACAATAGCAGTATAATCATCGCCATAGTCTATCGTTCCTACCGGAATATCACTGTATGCACTCCCTAAATATAAGTACATTACATTCTCATCCGTCAAATCCAAATCTTCAACGGGGGTGCCCTCCTTAAGATTTAAATCGCATATAGGCATTGCATATGAATTCATACAGATGGTTTCCAATGCCTTTCGCTTT
>JBJEND010000188.1:0-1758 GCA_051880015.1 Butyrivibrio sp.
AATTCAAGTGGTTACTTGTAGCCGGGATTGTTACGATTGTTCTGGGAGCGTTAGCCGTACAGGTAGGGTTAAAGTAGGAGGTGATCCGCTTTATCTATTGGGGAGAGTATAGGCGGCATAATCTCCCCGATTATGTGCCGCAATAAGTTAAGGAGGTATGTATCATGGATTTTACATCTTATCTGATTGATAAAATGCTGGTGTTGGTTCCTGTGCTGTATATCATTGGCATGATGATTAAGAGCACTCCGAAAGTGAAAGACTGGCTGATCCCGTGGATCATTCTTGGACTTGGGCTGATCGGTGCTGTAGGTATCGGTATCACCGCTGGTATTCCTATTGTGGATGCCATTATTCAGGGTGTCCTTGTAGCTGGAGTTACGGTATTCACGAACCAGCTCATTATGCAGACAAAAGAAAAAGAATAATTGAAATGTAAGGAGAGGAGCACTGTTACAGGTGCTCCTTTTATTGTGCTGAAAGGAGCGAAAACAAAATGCTCACAAAGAAAAATATGGGGATCTTGGTAAAGATCATCTATGCGGTAGAAACTGGAGGTCAGGTGTATGGAGGAGCTGATTATAAGGCTTTTATTGAGGCATACCACAATACACCAACAGAAACAGCGATCACTATAGGAGCTGGACAGTGGTTTGCAAATGAAGCAAAACGCTTACTGAGTGAAATTCTCAAAAAGGATCCGGCTACTTTTGAGAAATTAGATACAGCCGGGGTAAAGGCTGATCTGAGTAAAGATTGGCAGAATTACCAGATTAAGAAAACCTCAGCAAAGGCTAAGGCAATCATTAAGATTATTTCTTCTGCCTCTGGAAAGAAAGTACAGGATGCTCTTGTGGAGGCTCAGATGAAAGATTATGTTGCTGAGGCTGAAAAGCTGGGAGTAACAGATCAGGCGGCTCTTATGATGTGTGCCAATTTCAGACATCAGGGAGGATACAGTGCAATGAAAAGGGTACTGGGAAAGACTCAGAAACCTTACACGCTGGATCATATTTATTCCGCTTGCCAGACAGATACAGGTAATCAGGTTGGGGCGTACAAGTCCCGTCAGAAATTTGTATATACCACTCTCAAAGAGAGGGTAGAAGAGGAAAAGGAGGTAACTACAATGGGAGTAACAGCTCAGCAGATTATTGACATTATGGAGGGCTGGATGGGTATGAGCCGTGCAAACGGTACTCATAAGCCTATCATTGATTTGTATAACAGTCATAAGCCTTTAGCCCGTGGGTATGCAGTTACATACAGTGACAGTTATTGTGATACCACAGTATCAGCCGCTTTTATCAAAGCTGGTGCGGTTGATCTGATCGGAGGTACTGAATGTGGAGTTGAGGAGCACATTAAGCTCTTTAAGAAAGCTGGTATCTGGAATGAGGATGGAACCATTACCCCGGAGCCTGGTTATATTTGTTGCTATAACTGGGATGATGGTACTCAGCCTAATGATGGGTATGCAGATCATATCGGTGTTGTAAAGAGCGTGGACAAGAAAGCAGGAAACTTTGTAGTATCTGAGGGTAATATGTCCGGCGGTATTGTAGGTCACAGAACTGTACCTATTGGCTGGGGATATATTCGTGGCTTTGCTTGTCCTAAATACGCAAATGCTAACAATTCTACCACCGCAACAGAAAAGCCTCAGAATGGGGCAAATACGGGCTCACAGAGCACCTCTAAAACCTATACTGTAAAATCTGGAGACACCCTCTCTAAGATTGCCAAAGAACATAATAC
>JBJEND010000189.1:0-1756 GCA_051880015.1 Butyrivibrio sp.
CCGGATGTACAGTTAAATGCAGCGGCGGGAGAGGTATACTGTCTGGGAGATTTGCTTCATGCCATGATGATGCAGTCATATAATGATGTGGCCGTGGCCGTGGCGGAGTATGTGGCGGATGTATATGTGAACGGAAACCAGAACCATGAGAAAGTGAAAGAAAGGACACCGGATGAAAGCAGGGCAATGGTAAAGACCTTTGCCATACTGATGAATAAAAAAGCAGAAGAACTTGGATGCGTCAATACATATTTTATCACTCCCAACGGACTTGACGCGCAGGACGAAAACGGAATACACAGTACCACTGCCTATGAACTTGCCAAAATATGTGCATATGCCGTTGCCAATGAAAAGGTTATAGAAATCTGCACAACCAAATCCTACTATTTTACGGAATTAAACGGGAAAAGACAGGTTAATATAGGAACCACCGACAGATTTCTGGATATGATGGATGGGGCGGTAGGTCTTAAAACAGGCTTTACGGGAAATGCAGGATACTGCTTTGCCGGGGCTTTAAAAAGAGACGGTAAAACATTGATTACGGTTGTACTTGGCTGTGGATGGCCTCCTAACAAAAATTATAAATGGGCGGACACCAGAATACTTATGAACTACGGCCTGAACAAGTTCTTTTTCCAGAAAATTTTCATTGCCGATAATAATTACAGGGAAATAAGTGTTAAAGATGGAGTAAAAGAAAACCTTGGCACCTACATACCATTTTCCCTTGATATGCTTATAGGTGAGATGGACCGGGTGGATATTATATATACTGTACCGGATTATGTAAAAGCACCCATAACAGTCAATCAGGAGGTGGGTAAAGTAAATATATACATCAATGATAAACTTTTTACCTGTTTCCCCGTTCTTGCCAAAGAAAGTGTGGAGGAAAAGGATTATTTCTGGTGCGTAAATTATGTAATAAAACTGTTTTTTAAATGAAAATTTTTCTTGATTATTTAGAGGTATAATATTACAATGTATTTGGTAGAAATTGCGATTAAAATATATCAACCCATTTCTTTCTACTTTAAATGGGTAAAATTACGGAGGTCTGAAATATGAGCAATACAACACAGACGTCAGCAGGAAAGAGAATAGAAGCTCTTCTTGATGATAAGAGTTTTGTTGAAATCGGCGGACTTGTTACGTCAAGGAATACTGATTTTAACATGACAGCAGTAGACACTCCAGCAGACGGCGTTATCACAGGATACGGTACCGTTAATGGAAGTCTTGTGTATGTATACAGCCAGGATGTATCTGTTCTCAACGGATCCATGGGCGAGATGCATGCAAGAAAAATAGTTAATATTTACGATATGGCAATGAAGATGGGTGCCCCTGTGGTAGGACTTCTTGACTGCGCCGGATTAAGACTTCAGGAGGCAACTGATGCACTTAATGCCTTTGGTGAGATTTATATGAAGCAGGCCGCAGCTTCAGGTGTTATTCCGCAGATTAGCGCAATATTCGGTGTATGCGGAGGCGGACTTGCTTTAGTGCCTGCTTTGGCAGACTTTAATTTTATGGAAGAGAAGAATGCTAAGCTTTTTGTAAACAGCCCTAATGCCCTTGAAGGTAATTTTACTGCAAAGAAGGATACTTCTTCATGTGAGTTCCAGGCCGGGGAAGCAGGACTTGTGGATTTTACCGGTGATGAAGCAACCATACTGAACGATATCAGAAATCTTTTATCAGTTCTTCCTGCCAATTATGAGGATGAAGCATCAGATGAATGTACGGA
>JBJEND010000190.1:0-1720 GCA_051880015.1 Butyrivibrio sp.
TTATTCACAGAAGAAAGATGTTTCAGAGTTTTAGTGTGTGGTTTTGAAGGAACAGACATATATTAAGGAAGAAATTCAACCGTTACAGTTATGTAGCGGTTTTTTTTGTGTAAATCCCTTGACATATATGTTAATTAATTATATTATATATCAAAATAATATTATATGACGTATAATAATATACGAAACTAAAAAGGAGGAGTAAAATGATTTTTCAACTGGGTTCAACGCTTCTGGATGCCTGTGTTCTCGCCCAACTAAACAGGGAAGATACATATGGATATATTTTAACTCAAAATCTTAAAGAAATTGTTGATATTTCCGAATCAACACTTTATCCGGTTTTAAGAAGACTCCAGAAGGATGAATGTTTAAGGACTTATGACAGACCGTATCAGGGCAGAAACCGAAGATATTATGCCATTACGGAGCAGGGCAGGGGTCGCCTGCAGTATTATCTGGACGAATGGGAAATATACAAAGGCAAGCTGGATAATATTTTATTACAGCCGGAAAAACAAATGATATCAGAGGAGGATAATATTAATGAACAGTTATCTTGAAACCTTGGAACGCATTATTCGTAAAGAACTCCCCAAGGAAGAATACAGTGATGTAATGCAGTATTATACGGAATATTTTGCCGATGCCGGACCGGATAAGGAGCAGGAGGTAATTAATGAGTTAGGTACTCCGGAAACTCTTGCAGGCAAAATTATTAGTGAGTACAGAGGCAAACAGCCAGAACCGGTTAAAACCAGAAAAGGACTCCCTACCGGATGGGTAATATTTATTGCAGTAGTCGGCTCTCCGTTATGGCTTGCCCTTCTGTGTGTTGCATTTGCCCTGTTGATGGTTGTATTTGCACTGATTGCAGCATTTGGTGCATCGGGAATAAGCATAACCATTGCCGGTGCGGCACTTATATTATGTGGTATTGCAACGCTGTTTAGTGAATTCTCTTTGGGATTATATGTGATTGGATTAGGATTTGTTATGGGCGGAATAGGATTCCTTCTGATAATGCTCACTTCATTTATGATTCAGTCAATTATCAAACTGTTTAAAAAAATTTTTGGAAAAAGCAAAAAAAATAAACAGGAGGTTGTATAGATGAAAAAGTTTTTTAAAATAATGGGAATAACTGCAGGAGCCTTTCTTGTTACAGGAATTATCTTTGCAGTGGCAGGAATTGCCCTGGGAGGACTGAATAAAACATTTAAAATGGGCGAAATAGTCATTAATCCCAAAGTGGAAAAACAGGAGTACATGAGTCTTGATGAATTTGATACTATTGATTTAGATGTTTCAGCAGGTAATATAGAGATTGTTCAAGGTAAAGAATTCGCCATTGAATACAGTCTTTACGGTGATGTCAAATGTGCAGTGTATGATAAAACATTGGTATTAAGCGATAGAAAAAACTGGAATATTCAGTTAGGGCTTCCCGGAATATCTGAAGAGGTGTATGTAAAACTGTATATACCTGACAATGCTGTTATTGATTTGAAAAATATAGATGCCGGAATGAGCAATGTGGAAATATCTGATATTGAAGCTTCCAATATTAATGTAGATGCAGATATGGGCAATGTCACTTTGACAGATGTGAAAACCAAAAAGCTTAAAATAGAAGCAGATATGGGCAATGTGATATTTAATGGAACGGCAGCTGATAAAATAATTGTAGAAGCAGATATGGGCAATGTTACAATAGAAG
>JBJEND010000191.1:0-7978 GCA_051880015.1 Butyrivibrio sp.
TGGATACCTGCATTGCCATCCGCATTGCCTACAAGAAAAACGGCAAGGTGTTTGTCAGAAGCGGAGCGGGAATAGTAGCAGACTCTGTTCCCGAAAAAGAATTTCAGGAGTGTATTAATAAGGCAAAGGCAGTGGTTAATGCATTAAAACTTGCAGAGGAGGCGGACATATGATTTTACTCATAGATAATTATGACAGCTTTTCATACAACCTCTATCAGCTTATAGGAGAAATTAATCCGGATATTAAAGTAATTCGTAATGACGAGATGACGGTGGATGAGATTGCCGGGCTTAATCCTGAACGTATTATTCTGTCACCGGGACCGGGAAGACCTGAGAATGCCGGAATCATAGTAGAAGTTGTGCAGAAGCTGGGAGGAGCTATACCTATACTTGGCGTATGTCTGGGACATCAGGCCATATGTCTGGCATACAATGGGGTAATCACCTATGCCAAAGAATTAATGCACGGCAAACAGTCAGAGGTACAATTTGATACTGACAGCCCGCTGTTTAAAGGCTGTTCCTCAGTTTCCAAGGTGGCCAGATATCATTCCCTTGCAGCAGAGGGCAGTGCAATTCCGGAATGTCTTAAAGTTACCGGGGTGACACAGGATGGAGAAGTAATGGCAGTACAACATATAAAATATCCTGTGTTCGGAGTACAGTTCCATCCGGAATCAATTATGACACCTGAAGGAAAAATGATGCTGGAAAATTTTATTAATTTATAAAGGAGATTAAATCATGATAAAAGAGGCTATTGTTAAAATTGTAAATAAGCAGGATCTTACATATGACGAGGCGTATGCCGTAATGAACGAGATAATGAGCGGAGAGACCTCACCTACCCAGAATGCCGCATTTCTTGCAGCACTTTCCACTAAAAGCACAAAGGCTGAGACAATAGTGGAAATAGCCGGATGCGCCGCTGCCATGAGGGACCATGCCGTTAAGGTTGAGACAGATATGGAGCTGTTTGAAATAGTGGGAACCGGCGGAGACAATGCCCACAGCTTTAATATATCCACTACTTCGGCTTTGGTTGCCGCAGCAGGAGGCATGAAGGTGGCAAAACACGGCAACCGTGCCGCGTCTTCCCAGTGCGGTACTGCGGACTGCCTTGAGGCATTGGGAGTAAATATTGAGCAGAGCCCTGAAAAATGTATTGAGCTTCTTAATGAAGTGGGAATGTGTTTCTTCTTTGCCCAGAAATATCATACCTCTATGAAATATGTAGGAGCAATCCGTAGGGAACTGGGCTTTAGAACCGTTTTCAATATACTGGGACCCCTTACCAATCCCGGAAGTCCCAAAACCCAGCTTTTGGGAGTATATGATGAATATCTGGTTGAGCCTTTGGCACAGGTATTGATGAATCTGGGAGTAAAGCGGGGAATGGTAGTATACGGACAGGATAAGCTGGATGAAATTTCCATGAGCGCTCCCACAAAGGTATGTGAATTTAAGGATGGATGGTTTAAAACATACACCATCACACCTGAAGAATTTGGCTTTGAAAGATGTACCAAGGCAGATTTGGAGGGAGGAACACCTGAGGAGAATGGGTCAATCACCAGGGCCATTCTTGCAGGAGAAAAGGGACATAAACGTAATGCCGTATTAATGAATGCAGGAGCTGCACTATATATAGGCGGCAGGGCAGACAGTATGCAGGAGGGAATTAATCTGGCAGCAGAGTTAATTGATTCCGGCAAGGCTTTGGAAACGCTTAATAAATTTATTGAAGTAAGTAACCGTGGGGAGGAATAGCAATGAATATACTGGATGAGCTGGCTGCCCATGCCGCAGAGCGTACCCAAAGCGCACGCAGCAAGGTATCCACAGAGGAAATCAGGCGCCGGGCATTCTCCCTTCCCAAAGGGGATTTCAGTTTTGAAAATGCTTTAAAAAAACCGGGACTGTCCTTTATCTGCGAATGTAAAAAAGCCTCACCCTCTAAAGGTGTGATAGCTCCCGATTTTCCATATAAAGAAATAGCATTGGAGTATGAGAGTGCCGGAGCGGACTGCATTTCTGTGTTGACAGAACCTAAATGGTTTCTGGGAAGTGACAGATATCTGGAGGAGATAGCCGCTGCAGTATCCATTCCCTGTCTTCGGAAAGATTTCACGGTGGATGAATATATGATTTATGAAGCGAAGCTTTTAGGTGCTGCCGCAGTACTTCTCATATGTTCTATTTTGTCAGAAAAACAGATTAAAGAGTACATTGACATATGTGACGGGCTGGGAATATCTGCACTGGTAGAGGCCCATGACGAAAAAGAGGTGGAAAAAGCTCTTAGTGCCGGAGCACGTATTATCGGTGTAAATAACAGAAATCTGAAGGATTTTACAGTTGATACGGAAAACAGCCGGAGACTTCGAAGCATGATACCTAAAGATGTTATCTTTGTATCTGAAAGCGGTGTGCAAAGTAAAAGGGACACGGAAATTCTTTACGGCATAGGTGCGGATGCCGTGCTTGTGGGTGAAACCCTTATGCGTGCGGCGGATAAAAAAGCAAAGCTCCAGGAGCTTAGGGGAAAAGTATGAGCGGAATAAAAATATGCGGTCTGACGAGAAAAAGTGATATTGATATTGTCAATGAATATATGCCTGATTATATCGGATGGGTTTTTTACAATAAGAGCAGACGATATATACCTTGGGAAACGGCTGCGGAATACAGGAAAATACTTTGTCCTTCAATTACTGCCGTAGGAGTATTTGTCAATGAAAATGAAGAAACTGTTGCAGGACTTTTAAACAGGGATATAATAGACATGGCCCAGCTTCACGGTCAGGAAGATGATGAATATATCGAAAGACTTCGCAGACTTACGGATAAACAGATTATTAAAGCCTTTGGAATCGATACCATGCAGGATATTATTATGGCCCGTAACAGCAGGGCAGATTATGTGCTGTTGGATTCCAAAACAGGGGGAACAGGCAGAGTATTTAACTGGGAACTTATTGAGAATATGGACAGACCCTTTTTTCTGGCAGGTGGACTTGATGCTTCTAATGTACAAAATGCTGTCAGAACATTTAATCCCTATGCCGTAGATGTCAGCTCCGGTGTGGAGACTGACGGATTTAAGGACAAAGCTAAAATAGAAGAATTTATTAAAGCTGTAAAATATTTATGAAAGGCTTGGTATGTAAAATGACTAATTCAAAAGGACGATTTGGCATTCACGGAGGGCAGTATATCCCTGAGACACTGATGAATGCAGTTATAGAGCTGGAAACAGCCTACAATCATTTTAAGGATGACCCTGATTTTAACAGGGAGCTTACAGAGCTTCTGAATGAATACGCAGGCAGACCTTCAAGACTGTATTATGCTTCAAAGATGACAGAAGACCTGGGTGGAGCTAAAATTTACCTGAAGAGAGAGGATTTGAACCACACAGGGTCACACAAAATCAATAATGTTCTGGGACAGGCACTTTTGGCAAAGAAAATGGGTAAGACAAGACTTATTGCAGAGACAGGGGCAGGACAGCATGGAGTGGCTACTGCAACGGCAGCCGCACTTATGGGTATGGAATGTGTTGTATTTATGGGTGAGGAGGATACCAAAAGACAGGCACTTAACGTGTACCGTATGAGGCTTCTGGGAGCAGAGGTTATCCCGGTAAAAACAGGAACCGCCACACTTAAGGATGCAGTTTCAGAGGCTATGAGGGAATGGACTAACCGCATTGACGATACACATTACTGCCTCGGCTCTGTTATGGGTCCGCATCCCTTCCCCACCATTGTAAGGGATTTTCAGTCCGTTATTTCAAAAGAGATTAAAGAGCAGGTTATGGAAAAAGAAGGCAGACTTCCTGATGCGGTTATTGCCTGCGTGGGAGGCGGCTCCAATGCCATGGGCAGCTTCTATAATTTTATAGAAGATAAGGATGTAAGACTGATTGGATGTGAGGCAGCAGGCCGGGGCATAGATACTTTTGAAACCGCAGCTACCATTAATACGGGTAAGCCGGGTATTTTCCATGGTATGAAGTCATATTTCTGTCAGGACGAATACGGACAGATTGCTCCGGTATATTCCATATCCGCAGGACTTGATTATCCGGGAATAGGTCCGGAACATGCATATCTTCATGATACAGGAAGAGCTGAATATGTGGCGGTAACAGATGAAGAGGCTGTGGAAGCATTTGAATATCTGTCAAAAACAGAGGGAATTATTCCGGCTATTGAATCGGCCCATGCTGTTGCCCATGCCATGAAAATTGCACCTCAGATGCCAAAGGATAAAATTATAGTTATTACCATATCAGGAAGAGGAGATAAGGACTGTGCAGCCATTGCACGTTACAGAGGGGAGGATATATATGAGTAAGATTAAATCTGCATTTGAAAAGGGAAAGGCTTTTATCGCTTTTATTACCTGCGGAGACCCGGATCTTGAAACTACCGCGAAGGCAGTTAAAGCAGCCGTTGACAATGGGGCAACTCTGATTGAGCTGGGTATACCATTTTCTGACCCCACAGCTGAAGGGCCGGTAATACAGGGGGCTAATCTGCGGGCATTGCAGGGCGGCATTACCACCGATAAAATATTTGAATTTGTTGGAGAATTAAGGAGCAGTGGAATAGAAGTACCAATGGTATTCATGACATATGCCAATGTAGTATTTTCCTATGGTGCCGAAAGATTTATATCTGAATGTAAGAGGATTGGTATTGACGGGCTTATTCTGCCGGATCTTCCCTATGAGGAGAAGGAAGAGTTTCTTCCGGAATGTCATAAATACGGAGTTGACCTGATATCTCTTGTGGCACCTACCTCCGAAAACCGTATTGCCATGATTGCCAAAGAAGCCGAGGGCTTCCTGTATATCGTATCCAGTCTTGGGGTAACAGGTGCCAGAAGTGAGATTACCACTGATTTGGATTCTATTGTGAAGCTGGTAAGACAGAATACGGATATTCCCTGTGCAATCGGATTTGGAATATCCACACCCCAACAGGCTGAAAATATGGCAGAGAAAGCGGATGGAGTTATTGTAGGTTCAGCCATTGTCAAGCTGTTGGAGAAGTATGGTAAAGATGCTCCGGAATATATTGGTGAATATGTAAAGAGCATGACAAAAAATCTGTAACCAAATATCAGTTTCCCGGAATAACTTCCAGAATAACACCTTCAATCTCAAAGTCAGTGACTTCTTTGTCTGTGATAAAATAACTTAAAGAGGTGATGGGAATAACCTCACCGGATACAACAGTATTCTGATAGGTATATGCTTTGGAATCCAGAGCTGCAAATTCCAGTGGAATCTGAAAATACGGCATAATATAAAAATTATAATAACAGTCACGGCCCTTAAAGGACATAAATTCTCCTGCCGGGTTGCGGCTGTTTTTAATTACTACTTTATTTACGGTATAGGACGTGTCCTCCTTATACAGGAAGGCATATTTTTTAACAGGAACTACGTTTTTTATAGCTTCAAGGTAGTTTCCCTCCCGGTCGGTAAAATCAATGGCAGTATAATAAAAATTATATTCTTTAGTATGAATTATCCGGTATTCTTCTGAAGAGGAAGTCAATGCAGATTCGGAAGTAAATCTAAATCCCCGGTTAATCAGTATTCCAAAAACCGCTGCCACTGCTATTACAAACAGGATAATAACAACTAAAATCTTCTTTCTGTTTTTTTTCACAAAATCACCTCTGAATTATTTGTAACATAGAAACAGTACGTTGTCAAAAGCATAAAACAATGTTAGAATAAAATCTATGAATTACATTATTATGGATTTGGAATGGAACCAGAGTCCTACCGGTAAAGAACAAGAGAATAGAGAATTACCCTTTGAAATTGTGGAAATCGGAGCAGTCAAATTAGACAGCAGGAGAAGAGAAATTGACAGGTTTCATCAGATAGTGGCTCCCGTTGTATATACAAAGCTGCACCATATTACCAAGGATATTATTACACTCAGCATGGAAGAACTTAAGAAAGGAAAACCCTTTACAAAGGTGGGAGAAGAATTCCTGCGTTGGTGTGAAGAAGGCGGAGAGTATATATTTGCCACCTGGGGAAGTATGGATTTGACGGAGTTGCAGCGGAATTGCAGATATTTCAATATTGAACACAAGTTTCCCAAGCCGTTTATATATTATGATGTTCAGAAGCTGTACAGCCGCTGTTACAGCGACGGCAAACAAAGGGTGGCATTGGAAACTGCCGTAACGGAACAGAATATGGAAAAGGATATACCGTTCCATTCTGCATTTGATGATGCGGTGTATACTGCATTAATTTTTGAGAAAATGGATTTTGATAAAGTAAGCCGTTATTCTTCCGTAGACACTTTCAATATTCCTGACAATCGCAGGGAAGAATATACACTGGATTACGGAGAATATACCAAATACGTTTCCAGAGGTTTTAAAGATAAGGATGAAGCCATGAGGGACGGAGCTGTTATGGCATCGCCCTGCACCATATGCAAAAGAAATATCCGCAAAAAAATCCGCTGGTTCGCAACTAATCAGAAGAAATACTACTGTCTGGCCTGTTGCGAGACCCACGGACTTATGAAGGGTAAAATCAAAATCCGTAAAACGGATGATGACCGGTATTATGCCATCAGAATTATGAAGCCCGCAACATCGGAGGATGCTGCAGCAATAAAACAAAGGCAGTTAGGTGAACGGCTTAAGCGGAGAAAGCGCCGCCAGCGTGAAAAAATTAAAATCTGAGTTTATGTGAACCGCGGGTAGGCCTGCGGTTCCTTTTTTTGATGACTATTACTGTTATGGTAACGGCAACGGCTAAGGCTGCGCCGGCTATAATGTACCATACATTAATGAAAAAATAATTTTCCTCTGTAGTGCTGTTATTATTCCCGGAGTGGAGGTATACTGTGGCGTTACCAATGTTATTACTGCCGTAGAAGAAGCTTATGCATGCGAAGCCGCCATTGCTGCCCACATAGGCGGCACTGTCACCATAGGTTACAATGGTTGTTAATTTATCCTTTTCTACAGAAGAAGGCACCAGAAGATATGCCCCATCCTCAAAGCCTATGGAAGAAGAGGATGGATTAAGGGCTGATATAAGGCTTAAAAGGTCAGTGCTGTCATTGGATATGCAGTCATCAAATTCATCTATATATATTTTGCGGTAGTTTTCAAGATAATAATCAAATAAAGCTGCTGTGTCGGTATATCTCTCGGCATCGCCGGAATTAAATATAACGCATACCAGACGGAGATCATCCTTGCGGGCAAAGGATACCAGACAGTTTCCTGCGGCATCGGTATAACCTGTTTTACCGCCGCAGGCATACTTGTATTCATAAGTTCCGCCCTTCAGCATCTCATAACGGTGTTTATAGTAGCGGGTAAAAGAACTTTTGTTGGTGGGAGGAATTACATACAGGCCGGAATATCCGGCAATATTCATAAGCTCCTTTGAATTAAAGCACTCTGTGGCAATTAATGCCATATCATAAGGGGTAGTATAATGAAATTGGTCAGTGAGCCCGCTTGCATTGGTAAAATGTGTGTTATCAGCTCCCAGCTGCTCAGCTTTAAAATTCATCATGGCGGCAAAGCTGCTGACATTACCGGCTATATCCTCTGCAAGTCCGTAAGCTACTTCATTGGCAGAACGTAGAAGCAGACAGTACAGTGCCTGTTCAATGGTAAGTGTTTCCCCGGCAGATACGGAAGCATTGGCATCACCGTATTCTATACTGTTTACCGCGGCTTGGGAAAAGGTTATTGTATCGCTCAATGCCCTGTTTTCCAAAGTAATCAATGCAGTGAGAAGCTTGGTGGTACTGGCGGGATAGCATTTACTGTCAGGATTTTTGGAATATAGAACCTCCTTGCTGTCTGCGTCCATTAAAACCACATAATTGGAAGATATCTCGGGAAATTCCGGAAGACCAAAGGGATTTTCCTCCTCTGCAAGAACGGGAATGGGCATCAAAGCA
>JBJEND010000192.1:0-7970 GCA_051880015.1 Butyrivibrio sp.
CCAGGTGGTGTGGAAGGACGGATAATCAACTAATGATTATCCTCCTATCCGATTGTTTTTTCGGATTTTGTAACAAGAACATTGGTAATTGAAGCGCGGTAGATTAGCAAAATATCCTGCAGAACTATTTCACTGTCCATATTTATTGAATTTTTAACCCAATCCACCAATATGCCTGCTGCAGCATTGGTTAGAAAGCAGGCAAAAAACTCCTTAAAGGATTTATCCACAACAATATTTAACCTGTTCTCCGCATCTTCAATAACACTGTAAGTAATACCAAATAAATCCGTATAAAAGAAACTTTTAATGGCTTCATGCCCCATAGAATCATAGGCACAACAGATAATATGTTTGTTTTCATTTACATAATTCATTACGAAGCGTATAGCTTCTTCCGTATTGACAATCAGGTCAAAATTCTTAACAACTTCAATAGCTTCCTGTTCAAACATCCATTTTAATAGGTCATATATATCCTGAAAGTGATAATAAAATGTCTTGCGGTTAATATTACATTCCGTGATTAATTCAGTTACCGTAATCTTTGAAAGCGGCTTTTTCTCCATAGCCTTCTTTAAGGCAGCGGCAAGGGATTTCCTTGTTCTTAAAGATAATTCCTCGTTAGTCATAGCCTGTTACCTCATAAATTTTTAACTTATTATACACCTGACCGGAAAACAACTCAATATATAACATACCGGTCAATTACACAGTAAATGTCCCATATGGGTTATTCATATGTGTTTTGCCCATTTTATGAAAATAAGATCTGATATAAAAATATAGTGATATAAAAGGAGATAGAAGAAATGCGTAAATTTTATACATGGGTTGTTAATAACCCGAAAAAAATTATTGTAATTTTTATTGTGTTGGCAGCAATGGGTGCTATACTCCAGAATTTTGTAAAGGTCAATTACCGTATGGCTGACTATCTGCCGGAGGACAGTCCGTCTACTATATCAATGGATTTAATGAATGAGGAATTTGACGGCGGAATCCCCAACGCAAGAGTTATGGTAAAGAACGTTACCATACCGGAGGCGCTGGAATATAAGGAGCGTCTTGAGGCCCTTAAAGGAGTAACAAATGTAATGTGGCTGGATGATTCAGTAAATATATACCAGCCTCTTGAAATGGCGGATAAGGATACGGTAGAAACCTTTTACAAGGATAACGCTGCAATTTTCACCGTAACTATTGATGAGGATCTTCAGATAGAGACGATAGATGAAATCAGAGAGATTATAGGCGAAGATAATGCGATGGCAGGAGAAGCTGTATCCACTGCTATTGCTACCACAAGCACAGTAAAAGAAATCAGGATAATTGCTTCATTTGCAGTTTTGGTGGTTTTGGCGGTTCTTATAATTACCACAACGTCTTGGATTGAGCCGGTGATTATTCTGGCCGGACTGGGAGTGGCAATTATGATTAACAACGGTACTAACCTTATTGTAAGGGAAATATCCTTTGTTACCAATGCGGCAGGCGCAATATTGCAGTTGGCAGTATCTCTGGATTATTCAGTATTTCTGATACATCGCTATGAGGAATGCCTGAAGGAAAATACTGACCGGAAAGAGGCAATGGTGGAGGCATTAAGTAAATCCGTTTCATCAATTCTGTCCAGTGGACTTACCACGGTTATAGGATTTCTTGCACTTGTTTTCATGAGATTCGGTATAGGACCGGATTTGGGCCGGGCATTGGCAAAGGGCGTGGCAATCAGCCTCATAACCGTTTTCGTATTTATGCCTGCTTTGATACTTAAATTGTATCCGCTGATAGTGAAAACCCATCACAGAAAATTTCTTCCGGAATTTAAGAGATTTGGCAGGGTAGTAAGCAGAATGATGATTCCTCTCGTCTGTATCTTTGCCATTATGGTTGTGCCATCCTATCTGGCATCTAACAGTAATTCATATTACTATGGTTCATCTAAAATATTCGGAGAAGATACACAGCTTGGAAGGGATAATGCTGAAATTCAGGAAATATTTGGATTAAATGATACCTATGTAATAATGGTTCCCAATGGAAATCCTGAAGCCGAACAACAGCTTTCCGATGCACTTCACAAGATTCCGGAGGTTACAAGTATTATATCCTATGTTGACACAGTAGGAGCGGAAATTCCCAAGGAATATCTGGATGAAGATACACTCTCTCAGCTTGTGTCGGATAATTACAGTCGAATGGTTTTGTCACTGGAGACGGATTATGAAGGGGAAAAAACATTTGAACTGGTTGAAATGCTCCGTGATACAGCCAATACATACTATCCGGACAACTACTATCTGGCTGGGGAAGGGGTAAGCACATATGATTTAATGGACACAATTACAGACGACATGTTGAAGGTCAATCTTATTGCCATTGCAGCAGTGTTTGTAGTCCTGCTTCTGACCATGAAATCAATATCCCTTCCTGTTATCCTTGTGCTTTCAATAGAAACAGCAATATGGATTAATATGGCAATTCCGTACTTTACGGATTCGGTTATTTTCTATATAGCATATTTAATTATATCTTCCATTCAGCTTGGAGCCACTGTGGATTATGCAATACTGCTCACAGACCGATATCTGGAATTCCGGCAGAGAATGTGTAAAAAAGAAGCTGTCAGGGAAACCGTCTCAACAGTTACTATATCATTGCTGACTTCAAGTACGGTTCTGGCATCGGTGGGATTTCTGCTTGGACATTTTTCATCCCACGGAATACTTTCCCAGCTTGGAACCTTTCTGGGAAAAGGAACCGTACTTTCAGTAATAATTGTATTCTTTGTTCTGCCCGGACTTCTGTATATATTTGACGGTGGAATAAAGCACACCACATTAAAAACAAACTTTTATAATCCCGGAAAGGAGTCATGTTTAAATGAGAATATATAAGAAAATTTTACCCTTTGTACTGACCACCGGACTTATAGTGCCGGCTGTTACTCCTGTTAATGCTACAGGTACTCCATCAGAAAAAGAGGAGGTTATTTATATTAATTTAACGGCTGAAGGAGAAGTAGAGAATGTCTATGCCGTTAATATCTTTGAAAAAGGAGATATAACTGATTACGGTAATTATTCTGACATAAAAATACTCAATACGTCAGATAAAATTTACCGGGACGGGGACTTAATCACCTTCTCTACATCCGCTGACAGAGTATATTATCAGGGGAATATGGAAAACGCAGAAATTCCATGGGATATTTCAATAAAATATTGTATGGACGGAACGGAATACTCCCCGGAGGAAATTGCAGGGATGAGCGGCAGACTGGAAATTCGTTTTAAGGTTGCAGAAAATGAAGCCGCAGAGGGAAGCTGGTTTGATGATTATGCTTTACAGGCTACCTTTACACTGGATACAGATAAATGCAGTGACATTACCGCGGAAAATGCCACATTGGCCAATGTGGGAAGCAGCAAACAGATATCATATACCATGCTTCCCGGGGAAGGCATTGATACTGTTATTGCGGCAGATGTTATGGACTTTGAAATGGCTTCGGTGTCCATAAATGGCGTTACTCTTGCCATGAATATTGAAGTAGATGATGAAGAATTGATGAATCGGATTACAAAACTGCTGGATGCCATCGAAGAACTGGATGACGGAGCCGGAGAACTGAAAGACGGAGCTTTGGAGTTAAAAAATGGCAGTGAAGCCCTTGGAGACGGTGTTGGTGATTTACAGTCAGGGGTCAGCAGGCTTAATGAAGGTACCCACTCTCTTAATGAGGGAGTTGCAATGATGGAGCAGGGGCTTCAAGAGATTAACAGTAAATCAGGGGAATTAAATAATGGCTCGGCTGCCATGAAAAATGCACTTATTGCCATACAGAGTGAATTGCAGTCCGTAACTGATTCGACAGAGCAGATAAACAAACTTGTCAGCGGGTCAGATTCTATAAAGACCGGAATAAATTATCTGGCAGGGGGAATCACAGAGCTTCGGAATAATATAAGCTTTGCTGCTTATGAGAAAGCCATGAAGACATATAATCTGGACATTCAACAGATTCAGCAGTCCAATATGGCTTCCATTCAATCATTACATAGTCAGATTGCCGTACTGGAGCAGGAAATCGCCAATGCACAGGCAATGAATCAGAATACCGCAGATTTGGAAGCGTCTCTGGAAGAGCTTAAGAAAAGCTGTACCCTTATTGAGGGAAATTATGCTGCCATACAGGGTATGGAGAGCTATTTATCCCAGCTTAACGATAAGACAGGGGAAATTGCCGAAGGTGCAGCGGAACTAAAAATACGGTATGAAGAGCTGGATAAGGGAATTAATTCTCTTGCCGTAGAGATTAAGAATTTAACTGTTAAGATGTCAAAATTAAAATTTGCCATTGATACGCTGGTAACGGAGTATGGCAAGCTGGATGTGGGAATTAACGGATATATCGATGGTGTTGCCAAAATAGCAGCAGGATATTCTGAACTTTCTGACGGTTCACGGGAACTGATGACAGGAAGCGAGGATTTAAAATCCGGTACGGAAGTTCTTTATAACAAAACAGGAGAATTACTTGACGGTATGTCAGACCTTTCTGACGGAGCAGGTGAATTAAAAGACGGAACATCTGAAATGCGCAGTGAAACGGAAGGAATGGATACAGAAATATCAGATAAAATAGATGAAATGCTGGATAGTATTGCAGGAAGCAAGGTGGAAACGGTATCCTTTGTTTCGGAAAAAAATACTAATGTTGAAGCCGTACAGTTTGTTATCCGGACAGAGGCAATAAAGATTGAAAGTATTGCCCCTGCCCAGGTTGAAGCTGAAGAAAAGCTGAATTTCTGGCAGAAAATCCTTCGTCTGTTTGGATTATACTAATCAGTTTCTTCTATCCATATAAGTTCTTTGTTATAATACAGACTCAGATGCTGGTTACGCCAGTCATATGGGTCTGTTGTTATATCAGAATGGAAAATGATTTCCGGAGTTGCAGACAGGGGCTTAAGCACAACCTGTGTATCGGAAACAGTGGACAGATATTCTGCTCTGGCAGTCATTTCGGAGTCATAAGTCCGGGCTTCCTTTGTGACAAGGGAATATACAGCTCCTGCCCCGGCAGGCAGATTGGAAAAAGCAGCTTTGCCATATTCCGATTCACTGACTCTGCACAGGCCTACACAGCCCACTGCAAATATAAGCGTACCGCAGATTGCTGCATTCTTAAGATACCGGGGGCTGTCGTATAGTTTTTCAAATTTCATAAGTGCAGATGTGTGTCCCCACTTTCTGTGAATCCATCCCATTAAATATATTAAATTCCAGGTCATAAAAAGATAATAGCTGAAATATATAATATTCATCATTCTATAGGGCATTCTTAAGCCCTGGGCATAGAAGACAGGAGTTCCCTGGGAGCAGAATATGCCAAAGGAAAATACCAGCATCAAAAGCGGATAACGGAACCGTAATTTACTTGTGGCAGCAATTTTATAAAAGACAGGAAGCAGAACAATCCACAGAACCGCAACAGGAAAAGTGGTGGAGGATGCAATATTATATCCCCCGTATGCGAAGGAGTATATCAGTGCTTTAATTACTCCCGGACCCGCACCTACACTTTCCTGACGGATTGAATTACCGGGAGCCATTATGCTGATGGCAAAGCCTGCCAGCATACTAAGGGTAAGCAGTGCAACGGGAATTATCCGCAGTTCTTTACGAAGAGTAAACCAGATTACAATTACCACAAGTATAACCGCCGTTACCAGTGCGGTGGCGTAATTTCCCCCGCCTACCAAAAAAGCCAGGGGAAGACCTGTAATTACTGCCGCTACCATTGCAGGGCGGCTGTTGCTTTTTAACAGAACCGTTACCAGCAGGAAAAGTATTAACATCAGTGAATAGAAAAAAGTATAGTAAATCGAGCCGTTGTACCAGTAAAAGGAATCTGACGGGACATAGGTAAAATGCAATGCACAGAAGGTGATACACAGTGCTGTCGCTATGGAAGCTTTTTTCCCTGCATTAAAACATTTGCGCAGAAAATAATATATAAAGGTCAGCATTGCTGTTACAAATGAAGTTATCAGCAGAATGGGGGCAAGCACATAATAATTTTCCCCGAATATTCCGGGCTGCAGTCTCATAAGGAAAATTGCGGCGAAATTCCCCTGCCAGTTCTGATAGGTATCTGTCATCAGGGAATAAGCCTCCTTTACCACCTCCTGTAATGAGCCGGTTTCCTTCCATACCTGTGAGGTTTCCACCCCGTAATAGTAATCGTCCACACAGGGGTGGGCGTAATTGCCCACAATGTACAAGGGAATAAGGGATATAACAAATACAGCAGTCAATATATAAATCAGTGATTTTTTAGTTTTCATAAAAACACCCTTCGTTAAAAATTATATCTATTTCATTTTATCACAGTATATATCGTAATTGCAATTTTCTTATTGTTTAAGAAAAATCCCCGGGATAATATGTGGCGGTACAGATATAAATGTTGTATAATAAATAACGACAATTTATCATATATGGGAGGGATACATATGGAAGATGCGGAGAAACGCCTGAAAAAGCAGTTTGCTTTTCTGGAGGAAATTGATAAGGAGAAAAATATTTTTCGTCAGACCTATCTGGCTGACGGGGGCCGCAAGGAAAATGATGCGGAGCATTCATGGCATATGGCCATGATGGTAATGCTTATGGGGGAATATTCCAATGAGCCCATAGATGTGCTTCATACAATGTCCATGGCACTGGTTCACGATTTGATTGAAATATATGCGGGAGATACCTATGCCTATGATGAAGCGGGCAATTCCAATAAGAAGGAAAGGGAGACTGCGGCAGCAGACAGGCTTTTTGCACTTCTGCCTGATGACCAGAGGGATAAGCTCAGGGGACTGTGGGATGAATTTGAGGAAGGAATTACGCCCGAGGCCAGATTTGCCAACACAGTGGATAAAATCCAGCCGTTAATGTTAAATAATGCTTCCGGTGGACTTTCATGGAAGGAACACGGCGTACATTCATCCCAGGTGTATAAAAGAAACGAAAAGACCGCAGAAGGTTCCCGGGTTATGTGGGAGTATGCGGATAATAATTTTATTAAGCCTAACATAGGCGGGGGATTAAAGTAATACTATATCTGAGGGTGGGAAAAAATGTGTATATTGCTATTTGTGATGATGATTCGAAAGTAACAAACAGGTTAAAGAGTGATATTTATACGCTTTTTAAGAGTATAAAAGATGATGTTGATATTTCAGTTTTTTCAAAAGGAACAGACCTGATAGAAACGATAAAAAATGAAGAATTACATTATGATGTACTATTGTTAGATGTAGATATGCCGGATATTTCAGGTTTGGAAGTCGCAAAAATATTAAGAGAAACCAATGAAGATATAATAATTATATTTATATCTTCGTATGAGAAGTATGTTTTTGATTCTTTTGAGTACAATCCGTTTAGATTTATCCGAAAAAACAGAATAAAAGAAGAACTAAGTATAGCATTAAAATCTGCATATGCATTGTACAAAAAAAGAGAAGGAAGATACATAGTTATTAAAAGTGATGATGGAGAATATAGGGTAGAGCAATCGAAGATATGTTATTTCGAAATTGTAAAAAGAAAGTTATTCATTCATCTGGCTGACAATAAAGTTTTAAGTATGTGGAAACCAATCAAAGACTTCATTAACGAGATTAAGGATGGTGATTTTGTTAAAATACATAGCGGGTGTGCAGTAAATATGAAATATATAAAGGAGTACACTAACTATGACGTTACATTGGACAATGGAGAAAAATTGATTACAAGCAGGTCCGGAATAAAAACATTAAAAGAAGAATTAAATAAATATTGGGGTGAAAAAATATGAGGGAATTTTTTGGTGCACAGAGTTTTACTATGTTTTTCTGTATTGCATCACTTGGTATTGAAATGATAATCTTTGGCTTTATTATCAAAATGGAAGAGGGGTATGA
>JBJEND010000193.1:0-7905 GCA_051880015.1 Butyrivibrio sp.
GAAAGATTGAAGCAGCATTATGATATGGAATGGTTTCCCGAGGATGGCGCAGACTATCCCATAAGAGTGTTTATTAATAAAGATGAAGTTTCGGTCTGCCTGGATACCACAGGGGACTCATTACATAAGAGAGGCTACAGGACGAAGGCAGGTAAGGCACCCATTTCTGAGACACTGGCAGCGGCCCTTATCATGCTTACGCCGTGGAAAAAGGACAGGGTGTTTGTTGATCCTTTCTGTGGCAGCGGAACATTTCCCATTGAAGCTGCAATGATTGCTGCCAACATTGCTCCCGGTATGAAACGGCATTTTACGGCGGAAAAATGGACTAATTTTATTGACAGAAAGCTCTGGAGGGAGATAAGAGAAGAAGCAAAGGAGGCTGTTAATAAAGATTTTGATGCTCATATCACGGGGTATGACATTGACGCAGATATGGTGAAAACAGCTAAGGAGAATGCCGCCAGAGCAGGTGTGGAAGCTCTGGTAAAATTCAGCCAGAGACCTGTGGGAGAGCTTACGGATAAATCGGAATACGGATTCATAATAACCAATCCTCCCTACGGAGAACGTCTGGAAGAGAAAACAGCCCTTCCGGGCATATACAGTGATTTCGGGCGTCGCATGAAATTACTTGATACATGGTCATCATATGTTATTACTTCCTATGAAGATGCCGAAAAATATATCGGACGTAAAGCGGATAAGAACCGTAAAATATATAACGGAATGTTAAAGACCGTTTATTATCAGTTTATCGGTCCTAAGCCACCAAAAACATTTAAAGAGGGGAAATAATTGAGAAACGGAAAAAGGATTATCTTGGCCGTTCTGGGAATTACCACTGCGGCATTGGGAATTAAATATTACCTTTCGGTTAGAAATGCAGATGCCATACCTGTAGAAGCTGCCATGGTGAAAAACAGTGAGTGGGATAAAATTATATCCGAAACAGCAAACCGCACCCATATAGGACTCGTTGTAGACGGCAAGCACATTAATATAGATTCTCGTGATATTTTCATGAATTCTTCAAAGAAGATTATGATAAACAGTGAGGTGCTCAGGGATATTTTTGCCTGCTCCGTATCTGTAAGCAGTGAAGAGCATATTGTTATTGAAAAAAGCAACACAAAGATTATATTGGACTGTAAACAGGACGGTGCTGTTGTAAACGGTATATATCATAATTCGGATGTCAGACCTGCTGTGTTGGATAATATAATTTATATTCCCGGTTCTGTTTTTGAAAATTATTTTTCATATGAATATAAGTGGAATTATAAAGAAAACCAGGCAGTATTCAGTAATACGAGGCCTGATGAAAAAATCTATCCTTTTGCTTACGATTACAGGTCCGACGGCAGAATCATAAGAGTTAAGAATCAGGCAGATTTAGGAACCTGCTGGGCATTTGCATCCCTTACTGCATTGGAGACCTCTCTTATGCCGGAGCATATATATGATTTTTCCGAGGATCATATGAGCTGCCATAACGGTTATAATCTTTCCCAGTCAGAGGGCGGGGAATACAATATGTCTATGGCATATCTTGCTTCATGGAAGGGACCGGTTCTGGAGGAAGAAGATCCTTACGGAGACGGAATATCCCCTGACGGACTTACAAGCCATCTCCATGTTCAGGAGATGCAGATAATACCCAGTAAGGATCTGGATGGAATTAAAAAAGCAGTATTCCTGTACGGAGGGGTACAAAGCTCGCTTTATATGTCCGCATATGACAGTTATGGGAATTCCTCTTCTTCATATAATTCGGATAATTATTCCTACTGCTACATTGGCAAAGAGAAGGCCAATCATGATGTGGTAATTGTGGGATGGGATGATTCGTATTCTGCAGCTAATTTTTCAACGGAACCTGAGGGAGACGGAGCCTTTATCTGCGTCAACAGCTGGGGCGAAGAATTCGGTGACAAGGGATATTTCTATGTTTCCTATTACGACAGCTGCATAGGAGTTCATAATCTGGTATATACCAGGATTGAATCGTCAGATAATTATGATAATATATATCAAAGCGATTTATGCGGATGGATAGGCCAGCTTGGATATAACAGGGAATACGCTTATTTTGCCAATGCGTATACCAGCATGGGTAATGAGTTACTGGAAGCCGTGGGCTTCTATGCAACAGCTCCCGGCACAAGCTATGAAATATTTGTTGTGGAGGATTTTCAAGGCAATTCTTCCTTTGCCAATAAAAAGCCGGTGGCATCCGGTTCTTTAGGCAATGGTGGATATTATACAATCAGACTGGATGAGAAAATTTTTATACCGGCAGGTAAAAAATATGCCGTTGTAGTATACATTAATACTCCCGGTGCCACAAAGCCCATTGCTATTGAATACAGGGGAGGAGCATCCACTGCAACCGTTGATTTATCAGATGGTGAGGGCTACATCAGTCTCCACGGCAATAACTGGGAGCGGGTTGAGGATACCCAGAGATGTAACATATGTCTTAAAGCTTATACACGGAACATATCCGTGTCAAATACACACTAATTTAACAAAAAGGGGATAAAGCTATGATTTTTGCAACCGGAAATATGGGAAAATTACGGGAAATTAAAGAAATTATGGGAGATATAGGTGAGGAAATAATATCTCTTAAAGAAGCAGGAATAGATATTGATATAGAAGAAAACGGAAGTACCTTTGAGGAAAATGCCATAATTAAGGCAAGGACAATAATGGAGATGACCGGCCAGCTTGTATTGGCGGATGATTCAGGACTTGAGGTGGACGCCCTTAATAAAGAGCCCGGAATATATTCTGCCAGATATATGGGAAAGGATACATCCTATGAAATTAAAAACCAGAATATCATAGACCGTCTTAAGGGAGTAGAGGGCAGTGACAGAAGCGCAAGATTTGTATGTGCCATAGCAGCAGTTTTTCCAAATGGAGAGACAATAGTGACCAGAGGAACCATTGAGGGCATTATAGCTGACAAGCCGGCAGGAAAAAACGGTTTTGGCTTCGACCCCATAGTATATGTGCCGGAATACGGTATGACTACAGGGGAGATGGACCCTGAGGAAAAAAACAAAATCAGTCACCGCGGTAAGGCCCTGGCTGAAATGAAAAAAATCCTTAAAGAGAGAAAATTAATTAAATGAGAGTATTAATAGTAAGCGATACCCATGGAAAGGATAAAAATCTCCTTGAAGTGCTGGAAATAGAGAAAAATCTGGATTTTATGGTACATCTGGGAGATATAGGCAGGCTGGAGGATTATATTGAGGAAGTAACAGGACTGGCCTGCTTTGCCGTGAGGGGTAATAATGACTTCGGGTCCATGCTTCCCGCAGACAGCATTATAATGTTAGGTCAGCATAAGACTTTTATAACCCATGGACATCTGCATAATGTATATATATCCACTGCTGAATTAAGGCGGTATGCCAAAGGACTGGGGTGTGATATTGTTATGTACGGGCATACCCATATTCCGGAGGTGGAGAGGATTAACGGAATAACGGTGGTTAATCCGGGAAGCCTTACCAATCCCCGCCAGAAAGGCCGCAATCCAAGCTATGTTATTGCAACGGTAAAGGATGATGGGGATATAGACTTTGAAATAAAATATTTATAAAAATATTTTTAAAATACATACAATTTTGGAACGGATAATTGTCTTAATATAATGGTGAAACATTTTTTTAAGAAAGGTAAGGTAATTATTATGAAATTATCCGGAAAAATTATATGTATTTTTTTAACTGCAATTATGCTTATCGGAATAGGCGGATGCAAGCCTAAGGGGGGAAAAACCACGGAGGACAGCAAAACAGATTTTTTAAACAGCGGGAACATGCTGATGGCTGCCGTAAAAAAAGAGGAAGATACAAAGGTTTTTTATTTTATTGATACTAAAACCGATGTGAGAAAGTATACGGGATACAGATATATGGATGATTTTGTAAACGGAATTTCCCTTGTATCGGTGAGAAATGATGATTACAGCGGTGATATGCTTATCGATACAGATGAAAATATCATTGCCAGATATGATGAAATCAAAAAAATTGAATTTGACGACAGATTGTTTTATCAGGTAAAGGATAGCAATAAAAATTACGGAATACTGGATGAGAAGGGAAATATCATTCTGGAGTGTAAATATACCTATGTGGAAATAGAGGATGAAGTGAGAGGTTTTATCCCTGATAATTATCTTTTCATGGCACAAAATAATGATAATTCAGTAGAAATATATAAATCGGACAGGCAGTTATTATATACTGTTCCGGCAGGAAGTGTGGATAGATATTTTTCTGACCTGTATTTAAGGGAAAGCCGGGACGGAATAGTTGAAATATTTTATGGGGATACGGCAAAATTCTTTCATATAGAATCCGGGAAAGAGGTGGATGAAGAATTTGCAGGAGATTTCGATGGAGGGCTTTCACTGGATAAGGAAGTGGGAAAGCTTGTTTTTTATAACGAAAAGCTGGAAAAAGTTCAGGAAATCCAAACAGATGCTTCAGTGAAAAAATATAAACGGGGTATTTCTTTAGGAAGAAGCTTTTATGTGGTGTATTATGACATTGCAGACTCAAAAGATGAAATGACAGATGTCTATGATACAAAAGGTAAATTGCTTTTAACACTGCCGGAGAAAAGCTTTGACGGATTAATTAAACTAAGCACGGGAGAATACCTGAAGGTTATTAATGATGAAGGCAAAAGAGCATTAATTAATTCAGCCGGTGAGGAGGTATTTTCCACTGATAAGAGTAACGAGATTAATCAAAGCTATGTGGATACAATTTTCTATACTCAGGGTGATGGCTCAATAGTTATATATTCCTCAGAAAATTTTAAGGAAGTAACGGATAAAAAATATACAGCATGTGAAGGCACCGTTTTATTCATGGGTGAGAGTTCAGTTGTTTTTAATGAGTACGGAGATAAAAAAGAAGCAGATATTTCCGAAGTGGAATATAACGGAGTGGATTTTCTTCCGGGAGGTTATGTAAGCATATGCCTGGACGGATATACTATAATAGATGTATCAGGCAGTGGTGAGGATATTACAGTACCGAAAGGTACTGAGTTTAACAGGCTTGTACCATGCTATAAGCTGGAAAACAGATTTTATGATTTTCAGGGAACACTGATTTTGGATGAAGATAATTTAGATTAGGGCAAAGGTGGATGCGATGACGGAAAAGGAACTGGAAGAACATATAAGACTGGCAAAAAATAAAGATAATCATGCTTTACAGGTGCTTTATGAAAATTTTTATAAAGAGGTGTATTATACCTGCCTTCAAATGCTGAAGGATGAAAACACCGCAAAGGACATGACTCAGGATGTATTCTTAAAGGCCTTTGAAAAACTTAATGAACTGAACAATGCCGGCAACTTCCCGGGATGGATACGCCGTATAGCCAGCAGAATGTCTCTGAATTATTTAAAAAGGAGCAGACTTATTGAATTTACAGATATTGACACAGAAGACGTAAATTCTGAGGCAATATGTGAAAACGGTAAAACCCCTGAGGATATTGCAGTTGATAATGAAGTGGTGCAGATACTGAAACAAGCCATAGATAAACTCCCTGAAGATCAAAGGATATGTGTTTTTATGTATTATTATCAGAACTACAGTGTAAGAGAAATAGCTGAAGAAATCGGATGCTCTGAAAATACTGTTCGGGGAAAGCTTCGATATGCTTCCAATAATCTCCGTAAACATATTGAAAAGCTGGATGATGGGAATATTAAGCTCAGGTGTATTGCTGTTTTACCTTTCCTGTACATAATATTTAAGACTGATGCTGCCTCGCTGTCGCCTTCGCCGGAAATAACGCCTCTGTCAGCACAGGTTTTTACAGACGCAGCTTTGGCAACTACAGCTAAAACCGGACTTTCGGCAGGGGCAATAGCAGGAATCTGCGGCGGGGCAGCAGCAGTTGTGGCAGCCGTAGGGGCAGCAGTGCTTATTTCCCTGAGCGTAAAGGATAAACCGAATTCAGTGGCAGAAACAGACGGAATCAAGCCTTTCGGTACATTTATGGAAATAGATAATGTGTCCGACCCCTTTCTGTTTGGAAAATATATATATTATTATGATGAAACAGAGAAAGTACATGTCGTAAAGGACATTGAGAGGGATACGGAAGTGGTAAGGACTGCCGGTGTATGGGATTACAGGGACTGTGGAAGTTCTGTTATATCTATAGCCCGGGAAGATTCCACAAGTGATGTTATGGATGTGTACATATATGATAAAAACGGACAGTATTTCTTCAGGGATAAAATGTATGTCGGAGATGTTTATGAAGAGGGCTGTTATGCGTATTTTTCAAGGGAAAATGCCATAGATGATTTTGTTTTGTCAGAGACGGGAGATTTCGTATTCCTTTCCGTAAAAGATGAAGTATATACATTAAAGTCATTTAATCTGGAGAATGGAAGCCTGAATTATGAGAAAATCATGCCCTTGGGAGTAATATCCGGCAAAAACGAATACTTTGCCGTGTATCATGATATACGGGGTAATCGTAATATGATTCTCAATATTGCTAACGGAGAAGAGATTGACTCTTTTACGGGGGATAATGTATATATTGACAATATAAGATTAATGGGCCAATATTATGCAGTATTTGAAGGCGACATTACAAAGATGACTAATTATAAAAGATTTGATATTAACGGTAATATGGATGTGGATATTGATTTTGATGCCAAAGACAGTGTACGCATTGATGATGCAGCCTTTGGAACGGGGTATGGCCAAAGCCTGATGATGCTCAAGAGATATTCTGATGAAAACAGACAAATAGGGATTTTTAAGTCGGATATGGAGCCGGTTGTGGATTTTATTCCCGATAATGTATATTCACCGGAAAATTACTGTAGCTACGGAGACATATACTGCATTGTGGATATCGAACAAGGAGGATTTGTTTGTACAAATGGCGGTGAAAATGTCTTTGAGGCGGTCTATTTGGCGGTGAGGGAGGACTATGTTATTGCAGATACAGTTTCGGGAAACAAATATGTATTTGACTGCATAACCGGAGGTTATTTTGAAATTCCTGCGGAAGCCGGAGTAAAAAAGACCGGGGATTATTACGGCAGTGACTATGTGTATATAGTTTCCAATGATGCTGTATATAATAAGAATGGAGAGAAGCTGTTTGATGCTTCGGCTTCGGTATATTATGATGACGGGGACTATAATAATACCAAAAATTCACTTACACATCAGTGGAACAGTCCTTTATATGTATATAACGATATTGAAGGCGGGCAGAATACAATATATGTGTATGATGCCTCCCGTGATACCCGGCGGGAATTTAATACCAAGGAGAATGTTAAAAGCGCTTTTATGGCAGATGATATAAATATAATTTATTCTGCCCGGGCTGACAGTGATAAGGGACAGTATAAATATATTTCCGTAAATACACAGACCGGTGAAGAAACACTGCTGTTCTACAGCGATTTTGGAATTGTGTACGGCTGCTCACAATATGGCTTTGTTGTGGGAAGTGATAGTACAGACTGGATGGAACAAAAAGGAATAAGCTGCGAAATAGTAAGCTATTAAAGGCGGCGGCCCTGCATTTTTGCCGGGCCGCGGTTATTACTATGCTGCAGAATGATATTCCTCAGCAATTTTTTTAAAAAAAGTGTTGACATTCAATCAAGTCTACCGTATAATAACACTTGCGTCTGGCAAAGCCGGACAGACTGAAAGGTTTTACCGGGGTGTGGCTCAGCTTGGCTAGAGCGCCTGATTTGGGATCAGGAGGTCGCAGGTTCGAATCCTGTCACCCCGACTACGCGGGTGTAGTTCAATGGTAGAACACTAGCCTTCCAAGCTAGATACGTGGGTTCGATTCCCATCACCCGCTTTT
>JBJEND010000194.1:0-7841 GCA_051880015.1 Butyrivibrio sp.
CGTGATCAGAACGAAACTCCTTGGTAAAATTGTTAAATTCATTCCGGTAATACTCCAGGGTATCCTCAAGATATGTTATTTCTTCCGGATCATACTCTTCAGGATGCTCCTTGCTTTTTATGATGTCCTCTTCAAACAGTTTAATGTTGTCACACACATTAAGAAATGTATCAACATCATATCCTATCGCAATCATATTGTTTAAAAGAGTTTTTTTCTGAAATTCCCTGAATCCGCAGCGGTCAAACCATTGCTTCGCCAGGTATTCCTCGTCACTTCCATGTGCATATGTTCCACCGACCAAATCACCAATGAAGCCCTCAAGAAGTTCACCTATTGAAATTCCGGCAGCACCGGCTTTACGTGCAAGTCTGTCACAGTCTGCGTCTGACAGGTTAAGAACCACATTTCTTTCTTTAATGGTTGTTATTTCCTGCTGCTGACGCTCCCTTGGCGACATTATGTATTCATGCTCCGACTGTTCAGCTGACTTCTCTCGTGGTTCATAGCCATTGGCTGCATATTCCTCAACAGTCATGCCCGCTGCAGTTGCTTCCTGATGAGTAGCCGATGCAACTTTTTTAACCGCATTAGGCTTTTTGCCGTTCTGACAGATTTCATATATACGCTCTAACGTCAGGTCGCTCTGCTGTTCAATCAGCTT
The DNA here is from genome assembly GCA_051880015.1 of Butyrivibrio sp. Taxonomy (GTDB): domain Bacteria; phylum Bacillota; class Clostridia; order Lachnospirales; family Lachnospiraceae; genus Eshraghiella. Next base: position 665 of record JBJEND010000194.1, read on the forward strand.
CAGTTCTTCTGCCTGCGGCACACTTATTTTTGCATTTCTCTCTTTTATGACCTGTAATACTAACTTCTGATTTTCAACGGATAAAAAAGAAATATTAACACCTGCCATGAAATCCAGCTGCTTATTGTCCACCATTTCAAGAAGCTCATCCGTTAAGCGTGCAAGCCATATATAACGCTGCACTTTCTTTGCATTATCGTTTGCAGCTTTGCCTACTTCTGAAAGACTGGCACCGATTCCCTTTTTGCCCTGGTGTTTCATTGCTTCGTATTTCATCTTATAAGCTTTTGCTTTTTCACTGTGGGATATGTCTTCACGCTGGATATTGGTGTCTACCATGATAATTGTTGCTTCATCATCGGTATAATGTCTGACAAACATCGGTATTGTGGCAAGTCCGGCAAGCTCACATCCACGCCTTCTGCGGTGTCCGGCGATAATTTCGTAGCCACCTCCTGCTCTTGGTCTTGCTATTCCCGGCATAAGAACACCATAATTTTTAATGCTCTCCACAGTTTCCTGCATCTTGGCATCATCCAGTACCTTAAATGGATGCCCGTTGAACTCATGGAGTTCCGATAAGGGCAGTTCCTGCACCGTAATATCATCTGCCGGCTCGGAATCTTTTACGGAATAACCAAATAAATCATCAAAACTGTTGAGTTTTATTTTCGATGCTGATTTACTCATTCGCCAGCACCTCCTCAGTTAATGCATTATATGCCTGGGATACCTTCCCTTTTGGATCATGCTTATATATGCTTACTCCTTCTGCAGATATTTCTGCAGCCCTTACTGATATGGGAATGTTATTAGTGAATATTCTTACCCTGTTTCCGTAAGCCTCCTTCAGCATGGAGCTAATATCTCTCGCATAATTGGTTCTGCTGTCAACCATGGTTAATAAGATTCCTTCTATCTCAAGTTTGGAATTAAGCTGACGTTTAACTTTGCCTATTGTTTTGATAAGCTGTTCCAACCCTTTAACCGGCAGATAAGCAGCCTGTACGGGAATAAGCACACTGTCAGCACATGCAAATGCATTGATAGTAACCATTCCGAGTGAAGGCATACAATCAATCAGTATGTAATCATAATATTCGCCTACAATGTTTATGTACTCCATAAGGATACGTTCCCTGCTCATCACATTAACAAGGGATACTTCCAGTCCTGACAGCTCTATGTTTCCCGGCATCAGATCAACGCCCTCTTCATGGTGTATAATACCCTCCATCGGCTCCATATCTTCATCATTAATTAATTTACCCATTACGGTTGCCAGTGTTATTTCCATGCTGTCAGGTTCTGTGTAACCGAGGCTTGCTGTAAGGCTTCCCTGGGCATCTGCATCTATAAGCAGTACTTTCTTTCCCGACTTTGCCAAACCTATTCCTAAATTACTTGTTGTGGTGGTCTTACCAACTCCACCTTTCTGATTTGCTACTGCGATTACTTTACACATGATGTTTCCTCCAATTCTATTTCTCTTTGATATTTGATTTTTTTACTTCAACGTATTGTCTGTAATATTTATTGGTTCCTTTGTTTTGGTACAACTCCGATTGTTCAGTGACTTCCACCTTTGGATGTCTCTGTAATATCTTGTCAAACCATTTGATATCGTTCCTGGTTCCCTGTAGTCTTATTTTAAGCATCTTGCTCCTTTCCGGGATACGCCGGCAGGCTTGCCAGTGCCGCCCTCTTCCATTAAAACTAAACTGATTTCCGGGAAACATCATGTTTTCCTGTGCACTTAACGCTGTGTTTTTCATGTTGAACCTCCTTTTAATTTATAAAAATAGGACATTCATTTTAAGAATGCCCTACATAAAAATAGGGACACTTCACACTTTTGAAGTATCCCTATAATTTATCAATATCTGATAAATCTCTATTCACTTTCATTTACAGGATTTTTTGTATTCCCACAACCGAGGTCTAATGCCACAACCACAGTTATTTTCTTCACAAGCTCTTTTTCTCTGTGATTATCACTAATATAATTGAAGCTGAAAAACTCGACAAACTGCGTAAATTCAATGATTTCTATATATTGGTTCTTTGTAGCAACACCACCGTCTCCACGCTTGTGGTCCATGGAAACATATCCACCGGAACACATTTTACCATCCTGTACCCCTTTTTCTTAAACAGGCCTAAATCTCTGGCAAGAGTTTCCGGATTGCAGGATATATATACTACTTTTTCGGGGGCAAGCTTTGCCACTGCATTAATAAATTCAGTACTGCTTCCGGCTCTTGGGGGATCCATAAATACCACGTCGTATTTATTACCGTCAAGGGCCTCACGCTGCATAAATTCTCCTGCATCAGCGCAGATATAGCGGACGTTACGGCAATTATTAAATCGTAAATTAATTTTAGCGTCAGCCACAGCATTCCTGTTACTTTCCACTCCTATTACCTCGCCCGCTCTGTCAGAAGCTATTATTCCTATGGTTCCTATTCCGCTGTAGGCATCCATTATCTTCTCCCTGCCGGTAAGTCCGGCAAATTCCACAGCCTTGGAATACAGTATTTCCGTCTGAAGGGAATTCACCTGATAAAAGGATTTGGATGATATCTTAAAACGCCTGCCGCATAGTATGTCCTCGATATATCCCTTTCCATACAGAATCTGCTCTTTTTCTCCCAGCACCATGCTTGTATTTCTGTTATTTATATTCATAACAATACTGGTGATTTCAGGATGGGCCTTGGTCAATGCTTTTATAAAATTATTTTTGGAAGGAAATACAGAATCCCCTACTATCAGCGTTACCAGAATTTCACCTGTGGCATGAGCCGTTCTGATAAGAATATATCTTAAAAATCCCCTGTGGGTATCCTCATTATAGGGCCTGTACTTGAAGGACTTCATCAGCTCTGTCACAGTATTAATTATGGCATCAGCCTTAACGTTATCCAGCATACAGGAATCAATGGGAACAACCTTATGGGTTCCGCTCTCAAAGGTTCCTGCATATATATTTCCATGTCTGTCCCCTGCAAGGGCTGCATTCACTTTATTGCGATAATTATATGGATTTTCCATGCCGATTATGGGAAGCACGGGTCCGAAGGGTTTAATCAAATCATTTACTGTTTTCTGTTTTGCCGCAAGCTGTTCTTCATAGGAAATACCCATATAAGAACAGCCCCCGCATTTCGCGGAATATTTACATTTCATACTTTTCCCTCTCAAATACTAAAATAAAACTGTTTCAGACTCCCTCATAATTGAAATCAGGTATAAAACTTTCGGAGGCCGTTTCTCCTTCCTGAATAAAACCGTTTTCCACTCCCAGCTCTATGGCATAATCCACCAGTCTGTCATATTCCTTTGGGGTAACCTTTCTTCCAAGCTCGGGATATTTTTCTTCTATTCCGGGCATGGGAGTATACTGATTCATAAGGCTGATGTATATTTTGTCTCCATAAGTATCATACAGATATCTGACCACATTTTGTGAGTCTCCAATACATCCCGGAAGCATGAGATGTCTGACAATCATTCCCTTTGTCATAATATCGCCCTGAAACTGCGGCTCTCCCACCTGGGCATACATCTCTTCAATAGCAGCCGACGCAGTCTTGAAATAATCCGGTGCGTGGGAGTATCTCTCTGACAACACTGAAGACATATATTTCAAATCAGGAAGGTATACATCTATCAGTCCCTCCAGCATTTTAAGGGCTTCTGCATTTTCATAGCTTCCCGTGTTATATACAATGGGCAGATTCATACCCTTACTCTTTGCCAGAGCTATCGCTTTGGCTATCTGCGGAATAAAATGGGTGGGAGTCACAAGATTAATGTTGTGGGCGCCCCTTTGCTGTTGCTCAATAAATATCTCTGCCAGTCTGTCTACCGTAATCTCCCTGCCCACGCTGCCGTTGGCAATACTTTGGTTCTGGCAGTATACGCAGTGCAGCGGACACCCGGCAAAAAATACGGTTCCGGAGCCTCTCACAGAGGATATGCAGGGTTCCTCCCACATATGCAGTGAGGCTCTGGCAACTCTTATTACCATACTTTCACCGCAAAATCCTTTTTCGCCGTTAAGTCTGTCAACCCGACAGCTTCTGGGGCATAAATTACACTGTTTCATTATTCATCCACTTCTTCAATCTGCCATCTGATTCATTTTCAATGAAATTGGTTATATGATAATTGAGGCAGAATTCTTTCATGTACCTTTCCCTGTCCTCTCCTGTAAACGCTTTTTGGGCAAAACAGCAGATATTTTCAAAGGTATTTATTGTATCCTCACGGTATTTTTCGTACACAGTTCCCACAGGAGCAAATTCTTTCTGTATCTGCTGATATATTTCTGTAACATATAACATTTCCTCTGCTCCGCTGGCATATTTAAGGGCAATGTCCTCAAGAAATTTTATGGCATTGTTTATGGCTGCAATTTCATTACGGCTTAAAAAGTTGGCTTCCTTTTGTTTGCCCAGGGTTCTGCGCATCTCCTCCGTAACGGAATAACTGTCGGAACGGTAGTTGGTTCTGCTTTTCTCATAAATTTTACCAACCTCATCTGCCATTTTCAGCACATATGAAGCATAAAGCTTCTGATATTCACATTCATATACCAGTCCTGCCAGGGCAGAAATTAAAGATATCATAACAGAATTTCTGTCCTGTATATCCAGACTTTTTATTCCGGCAATAAGGTCATCCTGTCCTTCATTCAGTGCCATTTTCTCAAAAGGAAATTGGGCAGTCAGCTTCTTATAAGAATAATAAAATCTGCAAAAATCCTCTGCTATCCGGGGATGCTGGATATACTGCTCTACAAAATACTCTGTAACATCCATCTCAAAGCTCTCGTACGCATTAAGCATATCTGACAGGTCTTCCCAGCCTCTGGCAGTAACAAAAATTTTGTTCTCCGGGTCAGTGTTCACATAATAGAATTTATCAGGATTGTTATACAGATATGATATTATGGCTCCGTTAAGACGATTTTTGTAGGCGTACTCCCTCCATACTCCAAAATCCGGCTCAACTTCCATACGTTTCAGACGGTCAAGAGTAACAATGTCAAATTCCTTAACTGAATTATTAAATTCCTCCGGATTACCTGCTACGGCAATAATCCAGCCCTCCGGAATTTTGTGGGTTCCAAAAGTCTTAAACTGGAGAAACTGAAGAATGGAAGGGGCAAGGCTTTCATCCACACAGTTAATCTCGTCCAGAAATAAAATACCCTCTTTAAGGCTGGTCAGGTTCATTTTACGATATATTTCCGCAATAATTTCACTCATTGTATAAGTGGTTACAGGAAAGCTCTCTTTGTTGTAATGCATGGTTACAATTTGTGGCATACCCACCGCACTTTCCCTTGTATGATGCGTTATTGTATATGATACTAGAGCAATTTTATTTTCACTTGCCACCTGTTCCATGATGGCAGTCTTACCTATTCCCGGAGGCCCGACAAGAAAAATAGGACGCTGTCTGGGCGTTGGAATCCGGTACTCACCTTTTTCATTTCTGGATAAATATGCTTTGATACAGTTGGATATTTCCTTTTTGGCAGATTTTATATTCATGTCTAAACCCCTTTAATTTACATTTCTATCTGATTTATTATACATTATTTGCCTTATACACTTCAATATTTTTCGCATATACTATTTACTGTTTTAACCGGGTATGTTAAAATTTCCTGTGGATAAAAAGCCAAATTCTTTTCAGGAGGGTACTAATGAATACAGAAAACAAAGAAGGCATATATGATGCCAGAAAATTAGGTGTTCCCAGAATGCTTGTATTGGGACTCCAGCACATGTTCGCCATGTTTGGTGCAACCATCCTTGTTCCGCTTTTAACAGGGCTCAGTGTTTCCACAACACTGCTTTTCGCAGGACTTGGGACCTTATTGTTCCACTTTATTACCAAAAGAAAAGTTCCTGCGTTTTTAGGTTCATCTTTTGCATTTCTGGGAGGTTACGCTGCAATCGCTCCTCTCACCGACGAAGCCGGCAATGCACTTAATAATGCGCAGCTTCTTCCTTATGCCTGTGTAGGTGTAGCTTTTGCAGGACTGCTTTATCTTCTGCTTTCACTTTTAATTAAAATATTCGGTGCAGGCAAGATTATGAAATTCTTCCCGCCCATTGTTACAGGACCAATTATTATCGCCATCGGTCTTACACTTTCCCAGTCTGCCATTGACAGTTGTTCTACTAACTGGTGGATTGCCCTGGTAGCTATTGCGGCAGTTATTCTGTGCAATATATTTGGAAGAGGTATGGTAAAAATTGTTCCTATCCTTATCGGTGTTGTAGCCTCCTATGCTGTTGCGGTAATAGTAGCTGCAGTCAAGGGTGATATGTCAATGTTTGACGGCGTACGGGATGCAGCATGGATTGGATTACCAATAGCCAAAGAATCCACCGTCTTCTCCATATTCGGTGCAAATTTTGACGCTTCCAAATTTGTTACGGCAATTATTACAATAATGCCTATTGCCCTTGCAACCATAGTTGAACACATAGGTGATATTTCCGCTATATCTTCCACCACAGGAAAAAATTATATTAAAGAGCCGGGACTTCACAGAACTCTTTTAGGAGATGGTCTTGCAACTATCGTAGCTTCCCTTTTCGGTGCTCCTGCCAATACCACCTACGGAGAAAATACCGGTGTTCTTGCACTTTCCAAAGTATATGACCCATTGGTAATAGAAATAGCAGCTCTCTTTGCCGTACTGTTTTCATTCTGTCCTAAATTTGCTGCTTTGATAAGCGCAATGCCTACAGCTACCGTAGGAGGTATTTCATTAGTACTTTACGGAATGATTTCCGCTGTAGGTGTCAGAAACGTAGTTGAAAATAAAGTTGATTTTTCCAAAACCCGTAATGTATTGATTGCTGCATTAATTCTTGTACTTTCCATCGGAATTAACTACAGTGCCGCAGGTGCCATTACATTTGCCATAGGCAAGGTTACAATAAGCCTTTCAGGTCTTGCCGTAGGTGCTCTTGTAGGTATAATTCTCAATGCCATTCTTCCGGGTAAGGATTACAAATTCGAAGATAATGAGCCCAATAAAACAGGGGTTAATTTCGAGATGAATATGGATAACAAAGTTTCTTCAGAAAATTAAGAGTCTTTACAATATAAAAGCCTTTACCGTGCATATACGGTAAAGGCTTTT
>JBJEND010000195.1:0-7795 GCA_051880015.1 Butyrivibrio sp.
GATGAAGCAACTCTCACCGTTGCTGAAGATACTGTACCGGCTGTAGTTGAAGATGACGCCACATATGCCGTTGTGGAGGAACTGCCCCCTACTGCTGCTGTTGGTACCGCCGACGGATACACCGTTGCGGTTGCGCTTACTGTAAGATTACTCATTTGTTAAACTCCTTTCAAACATATATCCTTAATAATTATTTCAATCATATTCCCAGGCTAATAACATTAACCCTTTCCACTGTCCGGGTATCTGTTACATTAAAAAATTCCCGTACCTGTCTTATACCGTCAGCGTACACCTCCACCATCCATGTACCAAGGTCAAACGAATGGGATTTCATATCCAATTCCACCCACATCGTTTCCGCAAAGGAGGAGAATCCCGTGCCGGATGCACGAACTGTCGTTTCCTCAATGTGATACAGACTTCCGTCAGGCTGATACCACAATATGGTCAGACTGTGTATACCCTTTACATTGTTAATTTCAAAATCTGCATAGCATCTTCTGTCTCCGGGATATTGAAGTAATTTACCGCTTTTACTATGTACAATGACATTCCGGATGTTTACGGCATCATACCTCCTGCTCACAGCCTTTCCGTCTTTTATGTTCAGCAGCGACCATACTTCCCCATTAATCCACTCCCTATAGCAGTATGCCTCCGGATCATTCATTCTTATTCCATCGTTAAAAACAAATTTATAAAGGTACTCTCCATCGGGTAAATCAAGAGAAATCCTCCAGCCTGTAAGACAGTATTCCATTGCTATGGTTCGGACTTTTCTGTTGAATACATATATAAGCTCTGCCGACAAAATATTAGTCATATTATTTTTACTGACATAAATATCAGCCATTTAACAGTTCCTCCCATAATTTTTCGTAGTTTGCTGCCATATCACGGGCATGAAAACGTGTTAAATTATCCATCAATATCTGCTGCTGCCCGTTAATAACAGTATCTGAATCATTCCGGAACATTTCTATGGTATCCTTCAGCCCGTTATCAGAATAAGGGTCATATGTATATCTATAGCCTTGCAGTATTTCCTCCGGGCCTCCGTTATTGCTGCTGATAACCGGAAGGCCGTGTAAAATTCCTTCCAGCACAACATAACCAAAAGGTTCATACAAAGATGGAACAATCAGCGCATCCAGTGAATTCAAAAAATTCTCCTTGCGTTTTCCAACACACCAGCCATGAAACTGTACCCGGTCATACATATTGGCAGCTTCGATGTACAGCAGTATTTTTTCTATATATAAGCTGTCATTTTTAGGACAGGCTAAATGCAATTCTGCATCTGTATTCCGTATTGCTTTAAGGCATTCAAGAATCCCTTTTCTATAATCCGTCCTTCCTATATAGCCGAAGATACGGCGGGATTTTTTATAGTTTTCGTTAAACTTTGGCAGGCTGTCAAAGGTTATGCCGTTATGAACAACTCTTATTTTATAAGCATATTGCGGATAAATTTTTTCCAGCTTATTTTTCTCGGCAAATGAAACACACACCAGCATATCTGCATGGTTACATAAATATTCAAATTTCTGTCTTACCTGTTCATTACCTCCAAAGGCATCCCACGATGGAGGCGGTTCCGGGGTGGGAACGGAATGGATTACATATACCAGTTTTTTGTTACGAAGAACTTCTTCATTAATAAAGGAAGCAAATTCATAGAACTGGACTACAAGTATATCACAATCTATTTCTGAAAGTTTTTCTGCCTCATCTGTATGTACAATGGCAATATCTCCGCCTGCTGGATAATCCTCTGAATCAAAGTCCTCAAAATGCCCACCCATATTAATGTATATAAAACCCGTATCATTACCGCGATACTTATATAATTCATTAATATATGTTCCGGCACCTCCTATAAGGCGGTTTCCCAGCTCATTATTAACATGAACAACTTTATAATGTTTTTTGAATCCTAATTTAAACATATATCCGATGGAACTCCCATAATAATATTATCCTTTTTCAGCACCTGTAGCTCCTGCCCGCAGGAACATCGTACATATTCCACAGGTATAATTCCGGGATTTTCCTCTTCGCACTGTGTCCACATATTCAGAATAAAATATCCCGTATCCTTATTATCCAGATTAATATCGTTATAAGAAAAAACCTCCAGATTGCCCAATTTGAATTTTGTCCCTCTTAAAATATTCATTTTGCCCCGCCTATTTCTCTTCTGTTATCGAAAGTTGTTTTACGGCAATTATAGCACTTCATTAAATTTATTTCAATAGTTTTTTATGTTAGTTATAAATTACAAAAAGGCAGTCACTTTGTGACTGCCTTCCCCTAATATATTGTTTAATTTTCTTCCCCGCTGACAATGGAATAATAAGCATTTGATGTAAAATGTCGGTTAGCAACGGAAGCAAAAATACTATAAACATCTACAAATTGACGCTTTTTCTAATATTCTTTACTGTCATCCTCAATAATAAATAATCTGTACATCTGCCCACCCGCACAAGTTGTTTTATAATTCAACATAATGGTCTTTGTAATTTTTTCGATTTACATATATATTCACCGGCATTCCCTCATAAACATGGGAGGCCTCTGCTTCGGTTACATGATTTCTCACAAATCTGTAAGTATAATTTTGCCCGGGAACACTATAAGTACCATATACATAATAAAAGCTGCTGCCGTACTGTGCATTCTGCTCCGGTATAATCTGTTCCACAACGCCGGAAACCTTAATGCCCTTCTTCATGAGATTCTCCGGTCCCTTTGGTTTTTTCAGAATATTAACTATAAGTACGGCAAATATGCCCAGAGGAAATATTATAAATGCTCCTCCTACAATTAACATCAATATTTTCGTATTCCCGAATATCTTGCCCTTGATTTGGGAGGGATTATCCTTGTTGCAGTATATTTCTATCTCTTCGCCTACATACATAGTACTGCTGTAATAATTAAGCGGAACATTATTATATTCCATACCGTTGTATGCATAATTAACATATACATCGTGAGTATAATCATCTCCTGATTTTGTCACTTTTATATCAGCTATTACAGCAGTTATTGTCTCATAGCCTTCATCGGGCTTACTATAAAAGGAAAGCCCTTTCATAATGGTAAAAATTCCACTAAAAATTATAGATAATACAACAATGGCGCCAATAACAACAGCTACTACGACGCCTGTTTTTTTAATGGTTTTTACTGAATCTTCCATTCTGTATTTATCCTCCCCGGTTTTCTGTATCAGAAGCCGTATTTTTCTTCAAACTCCGCAACAGGCATGGGCTTGGCAAAATAATATCCCTGTATTAAATCGCAATCCATTGAAGCCAGCAAATCCACCTGTTCCCTGGTCTCTATTCCTTCAGCCACTATGCGCATATCCAGTTTCTTGGCAAGGGAAATAGTGTCTCCCACTATCATTCTTCCTCTGCCATTCTCATCTGCCTCCCTGAAAAAGCCTGCATCCAGTTTCAGTACATCCAGAGGAAGTTCTTTAAGAGAATTAAGTGATGAATAACCCGAACCGAAATCATCCATGGATATCTCAAATCCATATTCTTTAAGTTTGGTAATGGTATTGAGAAGAACACTTTTATCGTCAAAAAATGCACTTTCCGTAAGTTCCAATTCTATAACACTGTGGGGAACATTAAACTGATCCACTAACTGACAGATATGCTCTGCCAAATCCTCCCTGATAAAATGCACTCTGGAAACATTTACGGATATGGGAACTACTTCTTTTCCCTCTGCAATCCATTTGGACTGCAGTCTTGCTACCTCTGTAATCATATAATCATCAAGCTGTATGATAAAACCGTTTTTCTCAAAAATCGGGATAAAACGGTACGGCGGTACAAAACCTTCTTCAGGATGAATCCAGCGTACCAGTGCCTCCGCACCGGAAATTGTCTCGTCTTTGGTACTGTATTTAGGCTGGAGATATACCTGGAATTCTTTGTTGCGCAAAGCCCTTTCCATATCGTTCTCCACCTTACTTACCCACAGCTGTTCACTCTGCATCTTATCATTAAAACGCACAATCCGTTTATCGCTGTCAAGTGACAGGGAACTTATGGCAACGCCGGCATTATTATACATGCTGTCAAGCCCTTTATATGATTCATTGACTGTGCAGTATCCGATACTGAAATATTTCTTCTGTTCAGCCTTAACCTGCTGCATTTTTTCTATAATTGCTTCCAGACGTATAATCAGTTCTTCCTCTGTGTTAAAAGTCAGCAGTAATGCAAAATCTGCTTTGTCACCATGGGCTGCCAGTTCCTTTTTATCCAGTTCTTTTTTAAGAACAAGATAAAATTTCTCAAGTAATTCCTCACCCTCTTTAGTTCCGTAGCTTGAACAGAAATTACGGTATTTTTCCATTCTTATATTTACCACAACATAGTTTTGTTTCTTAAGATTCTTTTTAAGAAGTGCAGTGCCTTTTTTGGTAAAATACTGTAAATTAAAGCCGCCTGTCACCACGTCTGTGGCAAGAATAGCCGCGAGCTTTCTTCGTTCAAAAACAAGGCTGATAATAGATATCAGATAGTATATTACAAGTACAGCCGTCATTACGATAATCACATTAATAACCATTATCATAAAAGCAGTCTCAATGCTTTTAATCTTAACCGTATCCTTAACGTAGATTTTCATACCGTCTTTGGAAGAAGGTATTTCATACCAGAATCTCATTGCAGTAACAGTACTGTCACTCCAGAAATTCTCTATGGTAAATTCGGTATCTTTAATTAAATCATCTGCAATTCTGTCTACCCAGAAAAACAGCTGTCCGTCAACTAACGTTGCCCAGCCATCCTCATCATTTTCAAAAATTATTCCAACCTTTTCTGAAGACAACTGTGCCACGGTGTAATTCCAATCCGGTACTGTGTCTCCATACTGAAAGATAATGTCCTTATCCTGATTTACAATACATATACCCTCAATATCGGGTATATAGTTCGTAATTGTATCACACGTCTCTTTAAGGCCGGCCTCATCTTCCGTCTGCTCTATCTTTTCCACTGCCTTAAGGGCATTTCCATAGCCTATTTGAAGTTTATTGTACATAACACTTACCATGAAAAAAGTGGCAATCATTACGGAAAGCACGAAAAAAACCGTCACTACCAGTATAATCCCCAGTATATATGGCCATACCCTCTGTTTTCTTAATTTCTTTAATCTTCTGTCTTTTTGTCTGCTCATTTTCTTCTCCGAAAAACTATATATTTTTATTATAATTTATCATATTTTTTGTCCTATTACAATTAATGTAGCAAAAAGAATTGACATTTTCTGTTTCTTCTCATATAATTTTCGTAAGTGAAACCGATGACGGAGAGGAAGTATTCCATGACAGATTCTACAAAGAGAGCTGCCGGCGGTGAGAGTGCAGTTGGATATGCTTGGAAGAATGGGCTCCTGAGGGCAATTCGAACGGATATTTCCGTAGATGCGACGGCTTAATACACCGTAATCCGTATTAGCATATATTTGTATGCAGTGAGCGAACGTTTAGGCGTTAAGCGGGGTGGTACCGCAGGAGTGACATATTACACTCTTGTCCCGGCAAGTAGTCGGGATAGGAGTGTTTTTTCTTTTCCCGAACAAATTTATTATTTAGAAGGAGAATTATTATGAGTGAAACCAAAATCCCTTACAAAATCTATCTTGAAGAAAGCGAGATGCCAAAGCAGTGGTATAATGTCCGTGCCGATATGATTAATAAGCCGGCACCCTTATTGAATCCGGGTACATTACAGCCCATGAGTTATGAGGATTTAAGGCCTGTTTTCTGTGATGAACTGATTAAACAGGAATTGGATAATGATACTGCTTACATTGATATTCCTGAGGAAATTCAGAGCTTTTACAAAATGTATCGTCCTGCTCCCCTTGTAAGAGCATACTGCCTTGAAAAAGCACTGGATACCCCGGCCAAAATTTACTACAAATTCGAGGGTAATAACACCAGCGGCAGCCATAAGCTTAACTCTGCCATTGCCCAGGCATATTATGCCAAGAAACAGGGTCTTAAAGGTGTTACAACGGAAACAGGTGCCGGCCAGTGGGGTACTGCCCTTTCCATGGCATGTGCTTATCTCGGTCTCGACTGCAAGGTATATATGGTTAAGGTATCCTATGAGCAGAAACCTTTCCGCCGTGAAGTTATGAGAACCTATGGAGCTTCTGTTACTCCTTCACCTTCCATGACTACAGAAGTGGGTAAGAAAATACTTGCAGAGCATCCCGGAACCACAGGAAGTCTTGGCTGTGCCATTTCTGAAGCGGTGGAGGTTGCCACTACAACGGAAGGTTACCGCTATGTACTGGGAAGCGTATTAAATCAGGTATTATTACATCAGAGTATTATCGGTCTTGAATCCAAGATTGCATTGGATAAATACGGCGTAACTCCTGATATTATTATCGGATGTGCCGGAGGCGGCTCCAATCTGGGCGGTCTTATTTCTCCTTTTATGGGTGAGAAATTACGTGGCGAAAAGGATTATCGTTTTATCGCTGTAGAGCCTGCTTCATGCCCAAGCTTTACAAGGGGTAAATTCCGTTATGATTTCTGTGACACCGGAATGGTATGTCCTCTTGCCAAGATGTATACCCTTGGAAGCGGATTTATTCCTTCCGCAAATCATGCCGGTGGATTACGTTATCATGGTATGAGTTCAATTCTGTCCCAGTTATATGCAGACGGCTACATGGAAGCCGTTTCCGTAGAACAGACCTCCGTATTTGCTGCGGCACAGCAGTTTGCCAGAATTGAAGGCATACTTCCTGCTCCTGAGAGCAGCCACGCTATCCGCGTAGCCATCGATGAGGCTCTCAAATGTAAAGAAACCGGCGAGGAAAAAACCATTCTCTTCGGTCTTACCGGAACAGGATACTTTGATATGGTTGCATACCAGAAGTTCAACGATGGTGAGATGACTGACTACATTCCTACCGATGCTGATTTACAGGTAGGTTTTGACGGAATCCCAAAATTCCCGGGAAATGAATAAAAATATCCTATAATGCAAAACCTCCGGGGATATCCCCGGAGGTTTTATGTTAATATTCTGTTTCGCCTTCCCAGTCCCTAATTTTACTCTCCCGTAACAGATATTCCAAAGGCATTGCTTATTACGCAGATATAGGTTTTCCCGGTTGCCAGCTTAAGTTCCCCGCCGTCAGTATCTGTAAGTACCAGCGGTGCTCCGTATTGGGCCTTTTGGTTATAATCCCCTTTTGTCCAGTTAATTTCCCTGTATTTCCCTCCACTGATATAATAACCCCTGCCTCCTGACAGGTCATATTTCTGTCTGCCTTTTCCCCATGAATCCACATCTGTCCAGTTAGGCACCGGAAGTACCAGAATATTGGTCACCTCTGTCTGCTTACCGGAGGCTTCATCCATATACGGCTCGTTATTCCAGAAATATACATCGTATTTTCCGGTATCTTTATTATATGTGAAGGTAGTACTCTTATATCCTGAAAAAGTGACTTTTACATTATCAGCGGCAGCATTCATAAGATTGGAATCCGGTTCATCCGTAAAATGAAGAACTGTATTATCTGTTTTCGTATGCCAAGTCGGAATATTAGAAGTGGATATCCAATTCTGTAAATTGTCAGAAGATGTGAACAGGGTATGTTCGATGCTTAAATACTTTAACCTTTCCGGATCCCGCCAGAAAGCCGGTCTGGCATTTCTTAAACAGTCTATTGTTACATATCCTGAGGACTTAATCTCATCCAATACCCATGAGTCGCCTCCTGCATG
>JBJEND010000196.1:0-7639 GCA_051880015.1 Butyrivibrio sp.
TCTTACCCTCTTCATATGTGAGCGCCTTCTCAAAGTTCTCCGCAGCAGTCTTATAATCCTTCTTATCCCATGCGGTATAGCCTGCATTATTATAATATCCGTAATTATCCATACTGCTTTTATAAGCGAATCTTACTATAAAATATGCACTTACTCCGATTACCGCTATGGCCAGCACTATGCTCACTATCATAATAACCATGTGCCTTATTTTTCTGCTGCGGGATTTTTCATCTTCCTCTCCATCTCCGTCATCAGCTTTATCGGTATCGTCGTATTCATCTGTTTCCAAATCGGAATCATCAGGATTATTCTCAGGTATGTTATCATGAGAAGCATCCGCAGATGCACTTTTAACAAAAACCTCTGCTCCTGCTGTCTCTTCATCCACAATATGGGCAATAGAATTTGCCAGTTCTTTTTCTAAATCAATATCAAAATCATCTTTCATAATTAAACCTCTTAATTTTCTGACCCAAACTGTATTTGTTTTATTAAAAACTAATATATCATAAGTGCGGTTTAAAATCAACAAAGTAAAAAATTAAGTTTTTTTTGCAAAAAAATTAAAATTTATTTAAAAACTTCAAAAAACTGTCACATTAGTGTTTTATTCTGTTACATGGATAGTGAAGTATAACTTTCTATCTCCCCCCTCATATTTTAAAAGCTAGGAGCGTCAGGATTCCCCCTGACGCTCCGCCCTTTTATATCAGATTAATAATTTCTCTTGCTTCTTCCTCGGATACGGGGCTGGCAAAATCATTATCCCCAAACTGCACCACATCTCCTATGCCTTTTTCCAGAACAAATCTTAATCTGCCGTTTTTAACTTTTTTATCTGTATAAAGTTTCCTTACCAGTTCTTCACGGTTAATATATTCAGGTATCCGGGTGGGCAGCTTACAGCTTTCAAGAAGTTTAATTACCCTGTTTGTCTCTTCTTCAGTCATATATCCGTATTTTAAAGACAACTTTGCCTGTGCCACAAGGCCTATGGAAACAGCCTCTCCATGTAACAGTCTGTAATCGCTTACAGTTTCTATTGCCCGTCCTACTGTATGACCCAGATTAAGAATTTCCCTTAAGCCGCTCTCCCTTTCATCCTTCATCACAACTTTATACTTGATATTACAGTTTAACTCAGATATATGACGGCAACACTCACTATCTACGGATAAAATTTTATCCATGTTCTGTTCCAGATATTCAAAGAATTCATAATCTGCAAGGCAGGCATGCTTTACAGTCTCTGCCATACCGCTGTATATCTGTCTTTCCGGAAGAGTCTTCCATGCGGCAATATCAATATATACCTTACGGGGCTGGTTAAAAATACCTATAAGATTAGTGGCTAACTGAGTATCAACTGCTGTTTTTCCTCCGATAGAGGCATCTGCCGCCGCCAAAAGTGTGGTGGCATAATTGATAAAAGGAATTCCTCTTCCGTAAGTACCTGCCACAAATCCGGCAACATCAGTTACAACACCTCCGCCTACTGCTATTATGCAGCAATCTCTTCTGTATCCCTTTTCCAGCATTGTATCCTCAATATATTCTTTTGTATTTCTGGTTTTGCTTTTTTCCCCGGCGGGAAAACTTATTAAATCAGCAGTATATCCGCAGGCTTTGATTCTGTTATAAATCGGCTCTGCGTATAATTCCTTCACATTGGAATCGGTTACAATGGCAAATTTACTTATATTGCCCACAAGCCCGCTTTGTATATCCTGAATTAACCGGTCTTCAAGGCCGAAGCCTATCTCTATATCATAAGAATCATCCACTGTTTTTTTAAGTTCAACTCTGTATATGCTCATATTATTAATATATTTACTCCTGATATATTTTCGTTTCAGCGTTTCCATTCAAAGTCCGAATTAATAAACTTGCCCGGATCTACTGCCAGTATTTTAACATTGCAGGTTACGGTCTTGCCGTTTACAGTTCCTGTAATTACACATTCTCCCGGCATCCTTCCGGTAACAACTCCGTTACGGTCAACTGATGCAATCCTTGGATTGGAAGATCTCCAGGAAACTGCTGACGGTGCACCGTCCACATATAAATTAAATGAGTCATACTGCTCCATTTTAAGGCTGGTGCAACTCATGGCGATGGAATGAACAACGCATACATCCTCAACCGAACCGCTTGTACTGTATGCAATTACCTCGCAGGTACCTGCTCCCACAGTAATAATATTACCGTTTTCATCCACTTTAACAATGGAAGTATCACTTGACATCCAGTGAACCGTATCGGTGGACTTAGTCGGATATATATTGGCAGTCAGCTTTCTTGTCTTACCTTTAAGCATGGTAATTTCAGAAGAATTAAGCCTTATGGAAGTAGCATTCATTCTTGCTTTAACAATAATTGTACAGCTTGCAACAACATCATTGCCATCGGTGGATGTGGCATGCACAATGGTTCTTCCGGGGGAAATGCCGGTAACATCACCATCAGGATATACCTTTGCCACCTCTTCATTATCTGATGTCCACACCAGATTCTGTACCGTTGCGGTAGGAGGATTAACCGTAGCTTTGATATTAATTGTATCATCAACAAAAATGGTCACCTTAGACTCGCTTAAGGTAATAGTAGTGACGGGATTAATTACTTTAATTATAACCGCATCACTTACTCCGCTTCCGTCGGCTGCCGTGGCGGTAATTACCACATATCCCACATTAACACCGGTTACTTTTCCTCTCTGATCAACCGTAGCAACATTAGTATTGCTGGATTTCCATATAACCCCTTTATTAGTGGCTGTTTCTGAGCCTACTTCTACCCCCAGTTCAATGGAATCCGAAACATTTAAATATTCCTTACTGCCGGTAATCTTAACTGATGTAACAAATTCCTTAACCACTATTGTACAGGTGGCCGTTACACTGCTTTCCACGGTTGTGACTATTATTTCACAGGTGCCGCCATGAATGGCTGACACAATTCCGTTGGCATCAACGGTAGCAACATTGGAATCACTGGATAAATAAGTTACTGCTTTATTAATGGCATCAAAAGGAAGTACTGTAGGAACAATAACAAACTTTGTTCCGGCCACCAGTTCCTGATAATTGGTATTAAGCACAAGGCCTGTTACAGGCTCGGTTATGTCCACAATACAGTAAGCCGCAGTTCCATTGTCAGCACTGACACAGGAAATGGTAACTGTGCCGCAGGCAAGGGTATTAACTCTTCCGTCAGGTGCAACTGTGGCAAGGGATGTATCGGAAGAACTCCATATTACTTTTTTATTGTCTGCGGTTTCAGGAAGCACTGTAGCATTTAACCAGAACTCCGTTCCCTTCTTCACCGAAAGCTCAGTCTGGGAAAGCTGTATGGATGTTACGGGCTGTAACACCGTAACATTGGTCATATCAATATAACCGCCGTCTTCGGTCTGGGCAATAATAGTGGCATTACCGCTTGCTACAGCAGTAATCATACCTGTATTATCAACTCTGACTATCTTATCATTTGAAGATGACCAGATTATTTTCTGATTGGTTGCATTGGATGGCTTGATAACTGCCGTTAGACGATATTCATCTTTAACATTCAGCGTTACCTTATCAAAGTCCATTGTGATTCCTTCCACCTGCTGTGTAATATGGAACTTACAGTAAGCAACCTGGGAAGTATCTGCACCGGATGTGGCTGATACATATGTCTCACCCGGTCCTACAAATGTTACAAGACCATTCTGGTCAACCTTTACTACCGAAGGATCCAGAGATGTCCATATAACTGTCTTATCCACACCATCGGTATCAGGAAGTACCGTAGCCTTCAACTGGTATTTTTCCAAAGCCATCTGTGCGGTAACACTGTCATTATCAAGGGTGATACTTGTCACCCCTTCCGTTACATAAAAATCTGCCGTGGCAATATATAATCCGTCTTCAGTAACAACGGTAATTGTGGCATATCCTCCGCCCACTGCATTTATCTGGCATAACTGCTGCTGTCCGCTTGTGGTAACCGGAGTTGCCGTAACAACCCCCGGATCAGAGGTTACCCATCTCAAATTAGTATTGGCAGGCACTACATCGGATCCAAAGTTAAGGTAAGCAGTTATGTACACTCCGGTGCCTTTGGCTGCCGAAATAATATCTGTTACCGGATTACCGTTATATAAGAGCGTCAGGTTACTTACAGGATTAGTTACATATATTCTACATTCGGCGGATTTGACTACACCGTTAATCTCCTGTGTCGCCACCAGAGTAGTATATCCGTAGGCTCCTGTCTCCTTCGCCGTAACCGTTACGGATAATCCGTCTTCTGAAGCTGACAGATCTACCATATTAACGTCAGATACGCTCCAATGCACCGGCTGGTTAACATTGGATACCAAAGCCTGTACTACTCCGCTGGTACCAATATTTAACGATAATGAATTAGTGGAAAGAGAAAAACCGTCAATAACTTCAATGGTGATATATTCCGTCTGTCCGTTCCATGATACGGAAATTGTGGAGGTTCCGGTGGAATTGGCCTTGAATTTTCCTGTAGTGACATCATAATATAAAACATTATTGTTGGATGACTGATAATTCACCTGGGAAGGATCTGCCGTGGTGGAGACATTGACTAAATCTCCTACCAGTACGGTGGTGCTGGGTACAGTCACCTTATATGGTACTGTTACCGTTACCGAGTCGCTGGCATTGGGTGTAACCTTATCATTTTCAATACAGCTTCCGTATACTGTCGTAGTTCCTGCATATACACCATATACCACTCCGTTTCTTACAGTTGCTACATTTGGATTATCTGACCACCAGTATACATCCTGAACAGACTGACTGTTGGTGGTAAGAGGTCTGCTTCCTCCCTGTTCAACTGTTACTTCTGTCTCATCAATGGAGACGCCTACCGTTACGGTAAAGCTCATGGCTGCAAGGGAATCTGACGGAATGCTGCATGTTATAACGGCAGTACCTCCGCTGACAGCAGTGATAGTTGCTATACTTCCATTGGCGGCAGCACTTGTATCTGCCACAACGGATACCACATTACTGTTAGAGGAAGTCCATTCAACATATTTGCTTTTGGCAGCATCACAAGTCACAATATCACTGTTTCCTACCTTCATTACCCCTTTAACACGGTCAGAATTGACAGTAAGCGGCACAATTATCGGAACAACTTTAGAATCATTGGTTCCGTCTGAAAGTGTATATGTAATATTGACTGTAGTCTTTCCTGCTCCCTTGGAAGTAATGGTTCCGTTACCCTCATTTGCCATGATGGTGGCAACTTCCGGGTCTCCCACTGACCATGCATATGTTCCGCTGGATACTCCGGGATCAAGAGAAAGATTTACGGTAGCATTAAGAGTTTCGGTTTTGTTGGTTCCTGAAAACGCAACAGTAGCCTTATCCACCATAATGGTAACCGTACTTGCCCTTACAAGTACCACCCCCACCGTAGTGGCTACGGCTATAACCCCTAATATTATTGCTGCTTTTATATGTCGTTTGAGAAAATTTAATAATTTCATATTATACTCCTATACAGTTATACTATTATATCGGTACAACCTGAATATATCTTAACACTTTTATTCCCAAAAAAATACTGTTATAATATAAAAAATGAAAGGAAAACAATATGACTATATATGAAATATCCGAAATGGCAGGGGTGTCCATTGCAACTGTATCAAGAGTATTAAACGGCAGTGATAAAGTAAGCGATAAAACCCGTAATAAAATACAGGCAATAATCAATGCCAATAAATACACCCCCTCAAGACCCGGTAAAAAAAGGCGTCCCGAAAGAGCCGTGGGAATACTATGCGGAAGTATCAGGAATCCAAGGACCGCTTCCCTTGTGGAAAGTCTTATGACTTCATTACATAAGCTTAATTATAAAACTCATCTTATCTGCTGCGGAAATGACATTAACGAAAAAAGAATCGCTCTTGCCGGTTTGTGTGAAATGAACATGTCCGCAGTCTATATAGACGGAAGAGATTTTTTGTCCTATGATTCCGGTGAAAACTCTTATATATGCGCTGCTGCCCAACGGCTACCTGTTATACTGCTTAATTCATACATGGAACACAATAATATATATTCTGTTTTATGTGATGAGGCAGACTGTATATTTTCCGTTACTGAAGAAAGGATTAAGCATAACCGCAAAGGAATTATTTTCCTGTTATCATCCATGTCGGCATATTGTGCCCCACTGCTGGAAGCCTTTTCCCATGCCTTTTATGTGCATGGTACACAAACAGGACCGGAGCAGATACATCTGTGTCCCAAAGGCTACCGGGAAGCATATGATTATATATCCGGACTGATTAATAACTCAGTGGATTTTGACTGTATTATTGCATCTGATGATATACTGGCACTGGGAGCGTTAAATGCCGTTAAGGACAATAAAATATCTTTTCCTGACGATATGGAAATAATCGGAAACGGCTGTACCTTTATATCCGAAACAGCTTCTCTTACATCAATAGACTGCCAGGAATCCCAGATTGCCCTTGCAGCAGTAAATACCCTGATTGGAATAACGGATAAAGCTCCTGTTCCGTCCCGAATATCTTTCTCCGCACAACTCATAAAAAGAGGAACCTCTAGATAGGTTCCTCTTCAAATCTTACTTTTACAAAATATCCCCGCTCGGTATGTTCTATGGACTCAACAATTCCCTCTCTGGATTTAATGCGTTCCGAAAACTTATAATTTCTGGACATGGCCACTGCCGGTACTATGGTATAATACCAGCTTGAGGGAAGAACCCCCTCTGTGATTTTAACGCTATCTCCTACCTGTACAAGATTTTCCCGCTCCATTTTGAATTCTTCAATTCTCATAGGTTGTTGATTATTCCTCCGGCATATCCCAGTTATGATATACATTCTGGACGTCATCATCGTCATCCAGTAAATCCAGAATTCTGTTCATCTGTTTAATATCATTCTCATCCGTAAGTTCTACCCAAGTCTGGGGAATCATTGTTACCTCAGCCTGGGAAAGTATAAGTCCTTCAGCCTCCAATGCTTCTCTTACAGTTCCGCACACATCCGGTTCAGTAAGGATTTCGTATACTTCCTCATCATCATCAATAAAATCATCAGCACCTGCGTCAATGGCAAGCATCATTAAATCGTCAGCTTCCATTTTACAGTCTTCTTTGCTGATAAGTATCTGTCCCTTGGTGTCAAACATAAATGAAACACAACCCGGAGTTCCCACATTACCGCTTCCCTTTGTAAAGGCATTTCTTACATTGGATGCTGTACGGTTTTTATTATCGGTAAGTGTTTCCACGATAATTGCTGTTCCGTTAGGGCCATATCCCTCATAAGTAATTGCAGTGAAGTTGGCAGCATTGGCATCTCCCGCTGCTTTCTTAATACTTCTCTCTATGGTATCATTAGGCATGTTGTTGGATTTTGCTTTAGCAATAACATCACGGAGTTTACTGTTATTGTTAGGATCCGGACCGCCTTCTTTAACTGCAACCATTAATTCCTTACCGAGTCTGGTAAATATCTTACCCTTAGCGGCATCATTCTTCTCTTTTTTATGCTTAATATTGGCAAATTTTGAATGTCCTGACAGATATACCTCCGAATTATTTATAGTATTATTTCACATCT
>JBJEND010000197.1:0-7622 GCA_051880015.1 Butyrivibrio sp.
TGCAGTGCCATTTTATCCCTGGAAAGATCAATTCCTTCAGTCCTCTTAAATTCTGACAAAAGATAATTGGTAATCCTCTCATCAAAATCATCTCCACCGAGATGATTGTCTCCGGAGGTTGCCAAAACCTCTATTACCTTATCTCCTATTTCAATAACGGATACATCAAAGGTTCCGCCTCCCAGATCATATACAAGAATCTTCTGGGCTTCCCCGTTGTCCAGCCCATATGCCAAAGCAGCAGCAGTAGGCTCATTAATAATACGTTCTACCTTAAGTCCCGCAATTCTGCCTGCATCCTTGGTAGCCTGTCTCTGGGCATCGCTGAAATACGCCGGAACAGTAATAACGGCTTCCGTAACCCTCTCCCCAAGGTAATTTTCCGCATCCTTCTTCAGTTTCATAAGGATGAATGCTGAAATCTCCTGAGGTGTATACTTCTTACGGTCAATATTTATCTTATGATTGGTTCCCATTTCCCTCTTAATAGAGGAAATGGTTCTCTCTGAATTGGTAACAGCCTGACGCTTGGCCGGCTCTCCTACCAGACGTTCTCCCTTTTTGGTAAAGGCCACTATGGATGGTGTAGTCCTGGCGCCCTCTGCATTGGCTATAACAGTGGGCTGTCCGCCTTCAATAACAGCCACACAACTGTTAGTAGTTCCTAAATCAATTCCTATTATCTTTCCCATGGTTAAAATCTCCCGAAAAATATTCTATTAGGTATTTTACCATGATATAGTAAAAAATATATTATCTAATTCTTATATTTTTATAAAACATTACATTTTTTGCTCTTCCTGGCAGGAAGCTGTGACAGTATAATCGCAATAAACATAAGTCCTATTCCTATCCACTCCCTCAGATTCGGTAACTGCCTTAACAGAATTACTCCCCCTACAGTGGCAAATACAGATTCCAGGCTCATAATGAGCGAAGCCACCGTAGGCTCGGTATATTTCTGCCCCAGTATCTGAAGAGTGTATCCTATGCCGCAGGAAAAAACGCCTGCATATACAATGGGAATCCAGGCAGATAAAACGGCTTCCGGGGACGGCTTCTCAAATATAAGCATAAGAATTCCTGACAGTATAACCATAACCAGAAACTCCATTAAAGACAGCTTTACTCCGTCTGTCAACTGTGAATAATAATCCACCAGCATTATCTGTATTGAAAAGAAAAATGCACAAATCAACGTAAGTACATCTCCCACATTTATTGAAAAACCGTCTTTTACACACAGAAAATACATTCCAACAACGGCTATAGCCACATAAATCCATGTCTTCCCGGGGATTTTCTTTTTTAGAAAAATTCCCAGTACAGGCACCATAAGCATATACATAGCAGTTAAAAAACCTGATTTACTGGCAGTTGTATAACATATTCCAAACTGTTGGAAACAACTTGCCACAGTAAGTGCCAGTCCGCATAAAATCCCCCCTGTTATGAGATTTTTACGGTCTGCCTTTGTATCTTTAACATAGGTACCTTTTTTCTTTTTAACACCGTCTTTTATCAGAATAAAGGGCAGTAAAACAGCCAGCGCCAGAACAGACCTGGTCGTCTGAAATGTAAAGGGTCCTATGAGACCCATGGCACTGCTTTGGGCTACAAAGGCAAATCCCCAGATTGCCGCTCCTATTAAAAGAATAATCATTCCCTTAATGCTGTTTTTTCTCATATAAATATTCGTCCTCTCGTATAATAATTGACAATTTATGTGAATCACTGTACTCTTTAAAAATAGGAAAGATTAGTATTTCAACTTTAAACGCTTACTCAAAGTCTAATAATAATACTGCTTTTTCAACAAGATGTAAAGAAAAGGAGGAATATATGCAAAAAAATATACGTATTATATTCATTATATTGAGCTTGTGTTTAGCAGCTGCAGTTATTATAATCCTGACATTATCATTGAGAAACACCTCCCCGCAAGATCCGACAGTTGAATCGAATAATATCCAAAACTCATCAATCGAAAATACTAATCAAAATCGAACAGAAAATGGAACAATTACTATAGATAATTATCTACAGGAAGTTATCAACATAGCAAATAAAGAAGGTCTGGATGGGTGGCTGTTGGGAATAGATGTTGTAGATAAAAACGGTGCATCAATAGAAGAATTACATAATAAATTCATAGATAAGAATGATATAGAGATAAACATATCTAACAGCAGAAAGATTTTTCTCACTTTAAAACAGTTAGATAATTTAGTTCCGGCAGAAGGTTTTAATATCTACCTTTCTTTTTCTATGGAAACTACAAGTAATTTACTTGACATTACAGAAGAAGCTTTGAAGGAAATTGATGATGAAAGCATTATAGTGAAGGTTTATCTAAACAATGAATGTATGAAATCAGTCCTTACTGATTTAAATGAAAAGAATATATATGGTGAGGAACGGCTTAAAAGGTTAAATGAAGAATACAATAAAATATGGGCTGAAATATTTATCACATGCAACATTAATGAAAGTAATTTTGTCTATGTTGAACAGAATTGTTATACAGGACCATTAAATGCTAAGAATATGGAATTACTGCTAAAAAATGAAAATGTGAAAGAAATTAAAAGAGCAGTTATTTCCCCATTTTTGGAAGAATATTAATACCCTATTGACTTTAGCACTTTAAAGTGATATATTTAAAAAACATTAAAACAGTAACCCAAAATTAAGAGAGGTATTAAAGAACCATGTCAATGAAATATTTTAAGAAGCTCCCTGATCCGGAGATTTTGAAACAGGAATATCCCATGACTCCGGATTTGGTTAAATTAAAAGAAGAAAGAGACCGGGAAATAAGAGACGTATTTACCGGTAAGTCAGACAAATTTCTGGTAATCATAGGTCCCTGCTCTGCTGACAGGGAAGATGCGGTGTGCGATTATGTGGACAGGCTTGCAAGAGTCAACGAACAGGTCAAGGACAGACTTATCATAATTCCCAGAATATATACCAATAAACCCAGAACCACCGGTGAAGGCTACAAGGGAATGCTCCATCAGCCGGACCCCAATAAAGAACCGGATTTATATGCCGGAATTGCCTCCATCCGTAAAATGCACATTGACGCAATTAAGGTAGGTAAAATGACCTGTGCAGATGAGATGCTGTATCCCGAAAACAGAAGTTATCTGGATGATGTACTTTCATACGAGGCAATCGGTGCCCGCTCCGTAGAGAACCAGCAGCACCGTCTTACCGCCAGCGGAATGGATATTCCGGTAGGTATGAAAAATCCCACCAGCGGCGATTTTGGAGTTATGCTTAATTCCGTAATAGCGGCCCAGAGCTCCCATGAATTTATCTACAGGGGCTATAGTGTTAATACCAGCGGTAATGACCTGGCACATGTAATTTTAAGAGGCGGCGTCAACAAATACGGAATCTGCATTCCCAACTATCATTATGAGGATTTAGAAAGACTTTATGAATTATACAGCTCCAAAAACCTTAAGAATCCTGCTGCCATTGTGGATGCCAATCATTCCAACTCCAATAAAAAATACAAAGAACAGATTCGAATTACCAGTGAGGTACTGCACAGCAGAAGATATAATGCAGATTTCAAAAAACTTGTTAAAGGTGTCATGATTGAAAGCTATATAGAAGAAGGCAATCAGAAAATCTGTAATAATATGATTTACGGCAAATCCATTACTGACCCATGTATCGGATGGGAAGATACCGAAAAACTCTTATATAAAATAGCTGATGAGGCTTAATGCAGAAACGTTGCAGGACATATGTCCTGCAACGTTTTATTATTCCACCGTAAATCCCACCTTAAGTTCAGGCTGGGATTCATTAACAATTCTTAAAACACCCTTTTCTCCATGCCGTACGGAGCGTACATATGTACCTCCCATACCTCCCCGAAGACATATTATCTTGGGACCTATAATTTCAATATCCCCGTCTGCCTGAAGATATAACGGTTCCATATAATAAGGCTGAACATTACCGAACTGATCAACGGCCTTTATATTAACCGCAGCTACATCATATGTTTCATTTTCCTCAATCAGTCTTGTGTGATCAGCTTCAACCTTAAGATGCACCTGTATTCCCGGCTGTTTTTCCACTGTTTTGACCACATTGCCGTCTTTAATTGCCTCAAAACGGTATTTGGGGGCACTGGCTCCCCAGTTGGCTACATATTTTCCATATAAATCCATAATAGTATCTTTAGTGATATGCTTTGTGGCTTTCAGCTTGCCCATTAATAAAATATATTTAAGAGGCAGTCTCTTTCCCCAATACTTGGAAATGGCTCTGAGACATTCCTTTATTTCACCGCAGGTCTGGGTATCGTATGGCTCCCCGTTTTCAATCAGGCTGCCGATAAAGTCATCTATTATAACGGGAGGATGCTCCATGTGTCCGTATTTTTTTCTGTCCGGATAAAATTCTTTAACAAAACTGTCATTTTTATACAGCTTAATTGAATCACTGTTGGTAAATACATATACATCCCCTATTCCGCCACCGGGATATTCACCTATATTCATGGAAGAAGACACTTCACACACCGTCTCATCCTCGGACTGACTCTGATATACTGCCGCTGCCAGCTTAGAATTACGAAACATATCTGTTACCCCGTGATAACAGATTCCGTCTCCGCTTCCGAAGTCCTTATGAGTGTTATAATCAAACATACACCATCCTATAACTCCGGAAATATCCGTAGAAGCCTCCATGGCCTCTATAACCGCAGCATGCCTTAAAGCATGGGAAAGTCTGTGTCCTTCATCGTCAAAAGCTTTTGTAGGAAACATATGTCCGTTGCATTCTGATACAATATAAGGCTTGTTCATATCCGGGGTTACATTCTGTTTATACTTAAGGCCGCGGTTTTTTCCCGTATGGGAAAAATCATTATAGGCATGAACATCTTCCAAAAGACTGCTAAACTCCCTGAATCTTACTCCGGTTGTGGCTCTCGTAGGATCCAGCTTCCTTGCCGCCTCGTTGGTTCTGGAATACAGTTCATCATTATCTTCAGACTCATTGATTCTGACACCCCATAATATAATGGAAGGATGATTGCGGTACTGCTTCACCATCTCCTTTGTATTTTCCACTGCCTGATTCTGCCATTCCTCATTACCGATATGCTGCCAGCCGGGAATTTCCGTAAATACCAGAAGCCCTATTTCATCACATCTGTCTATAAAATAATGAGACTGGGGATAATGGGAGGTTCTTACTATATTAACTCCTAAATCTGTTTTAAGTATATCTGCATCCAGCCTCTGCATACTTTTTGGCATGGCATAACCCACATATGGGAAGCTCTGATGTCTGTTAAGCCCTCTTAATTTCGTGTACTGACCATTGAGATAGAATCCGTCCTGTTTAAATTGTGCCGTCCTGAATCCTATCTTTAGCTCTCTTTCATCCAAAAGGGTTTTATCTCTCAAAAGTGAAACTACAAGAGTGTATAACACCGGCTGTTTGGTTGTCCACGGAATAATGTTGGGAATGTGACCGCTAAAAACACATTTTCCGTTTTCAATCCAGCCTTTTGCATCATACACTACAACATTTAATTTATTTTTGATTTCCAGGTATACTCTTTCCTTAACACTGCTGTCTGCAATATCCACTTCACAACGGAAATTACCAAGGTGGTCTCCATATGCAAATACATCATCAATATATGACGTATCCATTACCTCCAAAATAACATCCCGGTAAATTCCTCCGTATGTCATATAGTCAATTACAAAACCAAAAGGAGGTACATTGGCACTTTCCCTGGTGTCTACCCGGACTACCAGATCATTCTCCCTGCCAAATTCCAGATATTCCGTCAATTCCACCGCAAATTCAGTATAGCCGCACTTATGGGTAATAAGCTCATGTTTATTAAAAAACACCGTAGCAACATGGGCAACTCCCATGAACCTTACAAAAATCCTTTTGTCCCTCCAGCTTTCCTCGGGAACTATAGTTTTACGGTATCCGCATACCATTTCATATTCAGAAGCTTCCCAGCAGTTATACGGTACCTCCTGACAGGTATGGGGAATCCTGACTTTCTCAGTCATTTTGGCTCCATGAAGGAAATCATAATCAAACACATCCGTAAATTCCCAGTCGTTATTAATATATCTGCGCATTATATCATGCCTCCGTAAGCTACAGTTTATCCTATATATATTTTAATTTAGCATTTGTATTTAATCAAGTAAAATGCTATAATGTAGAAAAATTTTACCCCACCGTGAAGGAGCGGAGAAATATGCTTAAGAACAAAACCGTATTATTGGGTGTCAGCGGAGGAATCGCTGCATATAAAATGGCCGATGTGGCCAGCAGTCTTGTAAAACTGGGTGCAGATGTGCATGTCATTATGACTCGTAATGCCACTAATTTTATTAATCCCATTACCTTTGAAACCCTCACATCCCATAAGTGTATAGTGGACACCTTTGACCGTAATTTTGAATTTAATGTGGAGCATATATCCCTTGCAAAAGCGTCAGATGTGGTTTTAATCGCCCCTGCCACAGCGGATATAATAGGTAAAATAGCAGGCGGAATAGCTGATGATATGCTTACAACAACGGTTATGGCCTGTAAATGTCCGATACTTATATCTCCCTCCATGAATACCAATATGTATGATAATCCCATTGTAACCGACAACATTATGCGTCTTAAGCATTACGGCTATAAGGTGATAGAGCCGGCCTGTGGTCATCTTGCATGCGGAGATACCGGCAGGGGCAAGCTTCCCGATCCCCGGACTCTTGTATCCTATATTCTGCAGGAAATTGCCCATGAGAAGGATTTATCAGGCAAAAAAGTCCTTGTTACGGCAGGTGCCACCATGGAAGCTATTGATCCTGTCCGCTATATAACCAATCATTCCACCGGCAAGATGGGCTATGCCATTGCCACCGCCGCTGCCTTAAGAGGCGCGAAGGTTACTCTTGTCTCCGGTAAATCAGCCCTCCCTGAACCACTTTTTGCAGACACAATTCATGTACAAAGTGCGTCAGATATGTTTGAAGCTGTTAAAACCCTTGCTCCGGAACAGGACATTATCATCAAGGCTGCTGCCGTAGCGGATTATACCCCCGTAACCACAGCCCGGGAGAAAATCAAAAAAAGTGATTCAGATATGTCCATTCCCCTTAAACGTACGGAAGATATACTAAAATATCTCTGCGAAAATAAGCATGAAGGCCAGTTCATCTGTGGCTTCTCAATGGAAACGGAGAACACGCTGGAAAATTCCAAGGCCAAATTAATCAAAAAGAATGCGGACATGATAGTGGCCAATAACCTTAAAACTGCCGGAGCAGGTTTTGGAACTGACACCAATGTAGTAACCATAATAACTAAAAATGATGTAACAGAGCTTGATATTATGTCAAAGGAAGACGTAGCAAACATTATTCTGGACAAGATAGCGTTATTTATTTAACAAATTCTTCAATAACCCTTTTCAATTTGTTCATAATTTATTCATAAAGGGGAACTATACTGAAACCATAAAAAGAAAGCTATATTCCTTTCCGGATATCCGGAAATTTTATAGAATCTTTTTCATTGATCTCCCCTCTTTTTTTATGAGGCAGCCCATGGCT
>JBJEND010000198.1:0-7619 GCA_051880015.1 Butyrivibrio sp.
TAACCATAACTGCGTCGGCCCTGGACCTTCCCATGTTTTTTTCTTCAAAAATGCGTATTTTCCCAAACTCTTCCTCAAGGAAATCAAAAAGCTTCTCTCTTATATCTTTGTCCTTAAGCATGCCATAATCCCATAAAGTTATTTATTAAGATATTCCATTGCCGCATCAAGCTGGCTGTCGGTTCCGTCATTCTGATATGCATCTGCATCAAGCTCTACAACAGTATCAGGAGTTATTCCTATACCATGAATATTATTTCCGTTGGGAGTATAATAGTCCTCTACAGTAATTTTAAATGCAGTTCCGTCCATCATAGGTATAATGGACTGCACAATTCCTTTGCCGAAAGACTGGGTGCCCATTATATGAGCCAGCTTATAATCCTGTAATGCACCGGCAAAAATTTCGGATGCGCTGGCGCTGTTACCATTGACAAGAACCACGCAGGGAACATTTATAACAGGATCTTTATTGGCCTTATAATCCGTTCTTTTTCCGTTTTTATCCTGGGTATATACAATCAGGTCGCCTTTATCAATGAAGAAATCCAGAATATTCGTAACAACATCAAGTCTTCCTCCCGGATTATTTCTTACATCAATGATAAGTGATTTCATTCCCTGCTCCTTAAGGTTTTCAAGGGCTTCCTCCACCTGTTTCAGGGTAACTCCGTCAAACTGGGCTATCTGAATATAGCCTGTTTTATCCTCCAGCATCTCATATTCAACGGTTACCACATTGACCATTCTTCGTTCCACTCTAAATTCAAGAGTTTCTCCGTTACGGTCTACGGTAATATCCACATATGTGCCTTCTTCACCTCTGATATCCTTAACTACCAAATCGATGTCCACGTTGCAGATATCCTTACCTCCCACGGCGGTAATTATATCTCCTTCTTTTATACCCGCTTCTGCTCCCGGTGCATTTTTATAGGGCTGTACAACCTTAATGTAACCTGTTTCCACATCCTGCTGCACCACAACTCCTATTCCGCAATAAACACCCTCGGAACTTTCCATAAGCTCCTTATATTCATCTGTTGTATAATAGCAGGAGTATGGATCTCCCAGGCTTTCAAAAATTGCATCATAAATTGCATTTTCCATATCCTCTTCATCATAGTCATAGAGGTAATATTTGTTAATGTATTCAATAAGACTGTTGGCCTTACTTACAGTATTTTCCCCTATTATCAGGGAATTGCCCGAACCGGCTTTCAGCTTAACATACAGTAAAGAAGTAATAAGTCCCATTGCCATTAAAGCAACCACAAGAATTATGCCTCCTCCAATTAAAATGCCTGTCTTCATGCCTTTTTTGTATTGTTTTCTTTGTTCTTCGTAATCCATTAATTTATTTCTCCTTACTTCTGCAAAATTTCCCCCTAAGCACTGCCCAGGGGGATAAAATCACTGCCTATTATATTATTATACAATAAAATTATGACGGAATTGTGAGGTAAGCCCTGGGATTTACAGATTGTCCCTGAACAAACAGAGAAAAATGTAAATGGGGCCCTGTGGAATTACCTGTGCTTCCCACATATCCAATCACCTGTCCTGCCTGTACCACGTCTCCTACCTTAACTGCAAGAGATGAGCAGTGGGCATAAAGAGTTACAACACCGGCACCATGGCTTATCTGGACACAGTTGCCGTAGCCCCAGTAATACTGAGAAAGAATTACCGTTCCGCTGTATGCTGCTACAATGGGTTTACCATTTACTGCATATCCGGAAATATCAAATCCGTCATGAAGCATATATACTCCCGTTACCGGATTAGGCCTCATACCCCATTCAGAAGTAATACGGTTATATCCCGGAAGAGGCCATGTGAATCCTCCTGACAAGCCAATGGTCTCAAGGGTTTTCTGTGCATCGGATTCTGCATTGGGATTATTCTTCTTCTCTTCTTCCCATTTGGCCTCCAGTGCGGCTAAAATTGCCTGCTGGTCTCTTAATTCCTGCTCAGCGGCAGCCTTCTGCTCCTCTGTATACGCCTGCTGGTTTTCAAGAGTCTGCAGTGTATTCTGTTTATTCTCCAGCACTGCATCCACTGATGCCTGCCTCTGTGCGGCATCAGCCACCAGGGCATCTAATTCTTTTTTTTCATTTTCCAGAACTACTTTCTCATCGTCCAGTGCCTTAATCTCATTCTCCAGCCTTGTAAGAAGCAAATCTATATTCTCTTTGGTATTAATCAATACCTTAAGCTGTTCTCTGTCATATTCCGTAATATTGGCAATATACTCACTTCTACCCAGTAAATCCGACATATCTTCAGCGGAAAAAATCATATCCAGAAAGCTTTCATCGCCACATTCATACATATATTGTATACGATGGCTCATGGCCTCGTACTGTTCTTTTTCCTCAAGCTGGGCATTTTCCAGTTCCACCTGAGTATTATTAATCTCTATCTGCTTGGCATCTATCTGAGCCTGCTTTTCCTCAATCTCAAGCTGTTTTGCATCTACCTTGGCCTGGCATTCATTAACCTCTGCCGTAAGGGTGGACAGCATACTGTCCAACTGGGTAATATACTCCTGGGTACTCTTAATATCCGAGGACAATGCAGCCAGTTCTTCCTTAAGTTTCTTTATCTCTTCTTCTTTCTGTGCCACGTCTCCTTTGGCCTCGTCTATGTCTCCCTGTTCAACAGCCATAACCGGTGCATAGGACATCCTTCCAAACTGTGTCGCGGCAAGTGCAAATGCACTGACAACAAGAAGTATTTTTTTGTAATTTTTCTTCATCATATTGTCACCTCACAGATAAAAACTATTTCTTCAAATGCTTTCCCAGAGAAATAAGGCTTCCGGCCAGTCCCAGTCCAACTCCCAGAATCAGTGCCACCGGTATAAAAGTACGGTACAACTGACTTATAGGCATAAATGTAAGAACCGTAGACAGGAACGAAAATTTTCTAAGTACAAAATTTACAAGGTTACCATAGGCAAAATATACCAGAAGCAAAGGAATGGCAGCTCCGATTATGCCCATAATTATGCCCTGTACCACAAAAGGTGCACGGATGAAGGCATTTCTTGCTCCCAAAAGCCTCATTATGCTTATTTCTTCATTACGCACGGCAATTCCGATGGAAATGGTATTATTAATAAGAAACAGAGCAATTCCGAAAAGAACTGCCAGAATCACTATTGAAACCAATGCTACCAGACTGTTTATTTCGGAAAGACTTTCAGCCGTAACCTCAGAGCTGTTCACTCTCCTCACGCCGTCAATTCTGGAAATATATGATACAAGATCCTGCTGTATATCGGCACTGTCAAAATACACTTCATAGGATGCGGAATTCTTCAGAGGATTGTCGTTCTCATAACCCTCCGCCAGCTCTTCATATTCCTCTCCGAAATATTTGTCCTTATATTCTGCCCACGCTTCTTCGGCAGAAGTAAAATGTACGGTGACAACGCCTTCATATTCCTTGATGGAGTTGCCTATGGATTCTATTCTCTCATCCGATGTTCCTTCATCAAAAAACACCTTGACACATAAGCTGTCCGACATTTTGCTCACCATATATGACACATTGGCCGTAACCGAATAGAAAATTCCCAAAATAAATATACACAGGGACATGGTTGCAATGGATGCCAGAGAGAAAATTCGGTTTCTCCCTATGCTCTTAAGTCCCTGAACAATACAATATCCCAATGACTTAAATTTCATATATAAAACCGCCTTCCTCTACGTCAGCAGCAATTTCTCCGTCTGTAATGGTAATTGTTCTTTTGCGCATGGCACGGACAATATCCATATTATGGGTAACAACCAACACCGTTGTGCCCTGTTCGTTGGCACTCTCCAAAAGCTTCATAATCTCCCATGAATTAGCTTCGTCCAGATTACCGGTAGGTTCATCAGCCAGCAAAATAGCCGGCCTGTTAATCAAAGCTCTTGCAATGGCCACACGCTGCTGTTCTCCTCCCGAAAGCTGTTTGGGATTAGTCTTGTATTTATCAAGAAGTCCCACCATTGACAGCATGGACAACACTCTGGAGCGTATCTTACCGGCAGGAGCCTCTATTGCCTTCTGGGCAAATGCAATATTCTCATATACATTACGATCTTCAAACAGTCTGAAGTCCTGAAATACGACTCCTATG
Organism: Butyrivibrio sp.; assembly: GCA_051880015.1. Taxonomy (GTDB): domain Bacteria; phylum Bacillota; class Clostridia; order Lachnospirales; family Lachnospiraceae; genus Eshraghiella. The sequence goes on from JBJEND010000198.1 coordinate 4,136, forward strand.
TCCCTTCTCAAATAGGGTATTTTGGACTTACGGAGTCTGCCTATGTTCTTATCATTAATGATAATCTGTCCCGATGTGGGTTCAAGTTCCTTAAGCAGCAGCTTAATAAGGGTGGATTTGCCTGAACCGCTGGACCCTACTATAAATACGAATTCTCCCTTTTTTATATGGAGATTTATGTGATTAAGTGCAGGAACCCCTGTAGAATATGTCTTACTTACGTCTATTAATTCTATCATAACATATGTCCTTAATATATTTTGTCTGTATGTCACAACAACTATTATAAACAGTCTTCGTATCAATAATCAACCGATTCCATATATTTCATGTATTTTACAACCATGAGGGCAATTCTGAATGTAATTGCATCCTCAAACACACGCAAATCCAGGCCTGTACTTTTCTGTATCTTATCCAGGCGGTATACCAGTGTATTACGGTGAATAAAAAGCTGTCTTGCCGTTTCGGAAACATTCAGACTGTTTTCAAAAAATTTATTAATGGTGGATAAGGTTTCCTCATCGAAATCATCCGGTGACTTTCCGTTAAAAATCTCTTTAATAAACATCTTACAAAGAGGAATCGGAAGCTGGTAAATCAAACGTCCTATTCCTAAATTGCTGTACGCAACCACGTTTCTGTCACTGTAAAATATCTTGCCCACATCCAAAGCCATTTTGGCTTCCTTGTAGGAACGGGATACCTCCTTAAGAGAATTAACGATTGTTCCGTAGGCAATATGAACCTTACTCATAGCCTCTGTATTAAGAGTATCCAGAACCACATAAGCTGTCTGTTCCAGCTCCTTATAGCTTTCTCCCGGTTTAACTTCCTTGACGATAATAATGTTTTTCTCATCAACTGCAGTTATGAAATCCTTGGTCTTGGTTGCAAAAAGAGTACGCACAGTCTCAAGGGCATTCGTATCCTTCTCATGCTTGGTCTCGATAATAAAAACTATTCTCTTAGCCTCTGTATCAATGTGGAGCTTCTTGGCCCTGTTATATATATCCACAAGGAGCAGATTATCCAGCAAAAGATTCTTAATGAAATTATCTTTGTCAAATCTTTCCTTATAAGCTACAATCAGATTCTGAATCTGGAATACGGCAATCTTGCCTATCATATATACGTCATCGCTTCCGCCTCTGACCAAAAGCACATATTCCAACCGACTGTCATCGAACACCTTGAAAAACTGGCAGCCGTTAATAACCTGACTATCTGCAGGAGAATTGGCAAAGGTTAAAACAGCTTCACCAAGTCCGTCCGCATCTGAAAAGGTAGATGCAAGGCTCTTACCGTCTGTATCCATAACACACAAATCAACTCTGGTGATGGCCTTAAGTCCCTCGATTGTATTTTGAAGAATCTGACTTGAAATCATGCGCTCACTCCTTAGAAACATACTACTTATATAATATATCAAAACCCGATAAAAAAAAAGACTAAAATTAATGAAAAAAACCGGATGGGCGAACCCATCCGGAATATAAGCTGTCAGGAATTAGTGAAGAACAACCTGCTCTGTATCCTTATCAAAAACATGAAGCTTGGTCATATCAATTCCAAGTTTAATTGTATCGCCGGGACGAGCTGTTGTACGAGGATTAACTCTCGCTGTGCAGCTTACCTGATCGATATCGAAGTATAAGTATACTTCTGCACCAAGTAATTCATAAACTTTAATGTTAGCATCAATTACGCTGTCAGGAGCAGAATTGATAATCATCTCTGAATCGCTGAGGTCTTCAGGTCTGATACCCATAATAACAGTCTTGTCAACATATCCTGCCTCAACAAGCTTCTTTGCCTTACCTTCAGGAAGCTTAACTGAGTTGCTGCCAAACATAAGTACAACGTCATCACCTGACTGTACGACTCTTGCATCGATAAGGTTCATCTGAGGTGATCCGATGAATCCTGCAACGAATACGTTACATGGCTTGTCATAAAGATTCTGAGGTGTATCTACCTGCTGAATAATACCATCCTTAAGAACTACGATTCTTGTACCAAGAGTCATAGCCTCTGTCTGGTCATGGGTTACATAAATGATAGTAGCCTGAAGTCTCTGATGAAGCTTCTGAATCTCAATACGCATCTGAACACGGAGCTTTGCATCAAGGTTGGATAAAGGCTCATCCATAAGGAATACCTTAGGATTACGAACGATTGCACGACCCATGGCAACACGCTGTCTCTGTCCACCTGAAAGAGCCTTCGGCTTACGGTCAAGGAGCTGTTCAATACCAAGAATCTTAGCTGCTTCATGTACGAGTTTATCAATCTCAGCCTTCGGAACCTTTCTTAACTTAAGTCCGAATGCCATATTGTCATATACTGTCATATGAGGATAAAGAGCGTAGTTCTGGAATACCATGGCGATATCTCTGTCCTTAGGCTCAATATCATTTACTAATTTATTTCCGATCCAAAGTTCACCGGATGAAATGTCTTCAAGACCTGCAATCATACGAAGAGTTGTTGATTTACCGCATCCTGAAGGTCCAACGAAGATGATGAATTCCTTATCATCCACATCAAGATTAAAATCCTTAACAGCTACAAATCCGTTAGGATATACTTTACAAATATTTTTAAGTGATAAGCTTGCCATATTTCTCCTCCTTATGCAAATGTGCATAGCATAAATTTACTTTACAATAATACTATTTTTTTTAAAGTATTGCCATATCGTAAATAACCAAAAAAAAAAATATTAATTGGGCATTTTGTATATATTTAATTATTTTTTTACAAAACCCTCTCCGAATACCTCCGATACATTGCTTACGGTCATAAAAGCCGCCGGATCTTCACTGTATACAATACGGCGGATATTGGTCATTTCATGTCTGGAAGAAACGCAGAACAGGAGCATTTCCCTGTTGCCGGTATAAAGTCCCGTTCCGTCTATTCCCGTTACTCCCCTCTCCAGCTCCTTCATAATTCTTCCGGAAATCACCTCATTCTTCCGGCTGATTATAATACAGGCCTTGGAGTAATTGGGACCGTCTGTTATTTTCTCTGTAATAAAGCTGACTATCCATACGGAAATAACCGAATACATTGCTTTTACCCAGCCAAATATCAGTCCGCCCATAAGTATGATAACTGCATCCAGAATAAACATTATCCACGGCACACTTATCCTGTTATTTTTATGATGAATTATTATGGACAGCATATCCACGCCTCCTGAGCTGGCACCGGTATATAAAATCAGCCCCAGCCCTATTCCCATTGCCATTCCTCCCAGAATGGCAGACAAAAACAAGTCTCCCTCCAGAAAGGCCCTGTCGGGAAGAAGGGCCACAGATACGGAATACACCCCGGTGGACAATAGGGACTCCCACACCAGCTTGCGATTTACATACAGTCCAGCCACAATAAACAGCGGGATATTCAAAACAAGATTAGTGGCCCACAGAGGAATGCCCAGGCTGTAATCAGCCAGAATGGAAAGTCCGGAAAAGCC
>JBJEND010000199.1:0-3995 GCA_051880015.1 Butyrivibrio sp.
TTTAAATATTTCAGATAATTCCTGTCTGTTGGGTTTTATAAGAAAAGGCCTGTATTTCAACGAATTTAAAAGAAGATTTCCCGTTGCATCAATAACTGTGCGGATTTTTTTATTCTTAATTCTTTCAAGTATTCTTTCATATGTATTATCAGGCATGGTATTGGGAATGCTTCCTGCTATTACAAGAATATCTCCGTCCATAAGTCTGTCCAGCTTTTTAAACAGTCTCTCCAGTTCATGTTCTCCCACAAATGGGCCCTGACAGTTAATTTCTGTCTCTTCCTCCGCCTTTATTTTAATATTTATTCTTGAAATTCCCTGCTTAAGTTTTATGAAATCAGTATGAATTTTATCGTTGTGTATTCCTTTTTTTATAGCTTCCCCGGTAAATCCTGCCGTAAAACCCAGTACGGTACTTTCAATTCCCAGTTCCGCCAGAACATTTGAAACATTAATTCCTTTTCCACCAAAATAATACTCCTCTCCTACAGTTCGGTTAGTCATGCCTGTTTTAAGGGTATTAAGTCTTACAATATAATCTATGGATGGGTTAAGGGTAATTGTGTAAATCATTTTTGCCTCCAGGTATCAAATTTATATTTATTTAAATCCACCTTGCAGTTACTTACAACTATTCCATCCTTCTCCAGTTTTTCCTTTTGTTTATCTATTCCCCCAAAAGCGTAGTGTTTTGATAATTGTCCCTTACTGTTTACAACCTTATAACACGGATAAATCTCTCCGTCAGGATTGCCGTGAAGAATATTTCCTACCACTCTTGCTAATTTTTTATTACCAAGATAATCTGCTATCTGACCATAGGTTACTACCTTGCCTTTAGGAATTGTTTTCAAAAATTCGTAGACTTTTTCTTTCATGTAGCCCCCATTAATCTTTTACACTGTAAAATCAGTCCATTCAATATGACTGTACTCCATTACCTCATGGGATTTTTTCATACCGAGTTTTTCGTAAAAGGGAATTGCATTATCATTGGCCACCAGATACACTGCAATGTCTTTCTCTCCGCCGGCAGTTTCATGGGCTTTTTTCATAAGCGCACTTCCGATTCCCTGGCCTTCGTACTCACGGTCAACGCCCAGGTCTGTCACAAAAAGCCAGTATGCAAAATCTGTTATTCCAAAAAGTGTCCCAACCACCTTGCCTTCATCATTTCTGGCAATCAGACTGACAGGAACATTTTTAACCAGTTTCTCAATACGCTCTTCAAACCTTTCCTTGGGATACTGGGAGCCTAAATCAGTTCTTTTTAGAAAATCAATATATTCATCCCGTGAGATTTTTTCAGATTTAATAACTATGCTCATACTAATCCTTCCTTTCCCTTACTTTGATAACATAAAATTTCTCTTTCTACTTCTGATTTTTCAGATGTTAATCCATTATAGTATACAATGCAGGTTTCCATTATCCGCTGCATTTTTTATACGAACTGAAATATTATCAACTGCCTTATAAAGATATTCCTTCAATTTCTCATCATTTTCATAATATTTCCGAACCATTTTTTCAATATTATTTTTGAATCCTGAACGTAAATTCTCAAGATTCTCCATTTGAATTATTTCCTCTGTAAGAAAATGGCCAAGGACATTCATCAGCACAATTTCACATATATTATCAATAATCAACTTATAATCTCTATCATATTTTGAAAGGATTTTCATAACATATTCTGTAGGAAATCTGTTCAGAAATTTCTGTTCTAATTGAATACATACTATAAAATCATATATCTTATCAATACCCGTATGTTCTGTAACATCAACTAACACGGGATAATCTAGCGTTAATATAGTATTTTGTGGGTCATACTTACAGTCATACCATTTAAAGAACTCCGGCAATCCCTTCACAACTGTATCATAAAGGCACTTATTCCCATAACTTGAAAAATGAGTCATAATCCCATTATACAGCTTTAATGTTTCTTTTGTCTTTTCTTCAACGTACTTTACACCAATTTCATATATTCTTTTCGGAGACAATTCATCTTTTTGAGCAATGGAAAAGACCTCTGCCCTCTCTCCTTCATGAATGCAATACAGCACAGCCTCCATTAACTGCTGTGCCTTTTCATAGGTTATAGAGGTACTTTCTTTTGAAGTATAGCCTTCTGCAAGTTTTGCTACTATCGGTACCAGTTCCTCTGTTTCATACTCCATTCGGGCTACCTCCGGAAAAGTTCCTTTAATGTCTCTAAATACAATTCATAACTCCAGCGTTCCTGCCGGTCAAATTTTGAATACTCACCATATCCGTCTGTCTCTTTAAATCCCTGATATCCTGCTCTGATTGCCTGTGCAAAATCAGAAAGACAGGTGCTTTCTAAATAATCCAAATCTCCAAAACACAGAAGCTCATATTGTTCTTTCATAAGATGAATAAGCTCATCATCAGTAATCTCATCATTCATTTCGTTTTTATACAGATAAAATATCTCCTGTAAACGAATTACAGTATCAACATAATTACTCTGGTCAATATATTCTGAATCACAAAACTCATGAATAATCTTTGGCACTATGCCCTCGCCAAACTCTACACGTTTCTGTTCCCGCAATGATATCTTCCGGTTTTCCAGAATCAGCAATGCATCCTCCTGTGATAATGTAAGTCCAAACTGACCGGTATACTGATTTGTTTCAATTACTTTAGATAATTGATTTGCATTTTGTAATAAATCTAACCAGCTATTATCCACTAAACATCAGCTCCTATCTTAAATGATAGGTCATTATAGCACCTTTATGTCCCCATAAACAGTCTTGAAAATCAGGCCATTTTGTGGTAATATAACGGCATAAAAGATAAGATATTAACGCGGGTGGTATCAATCTATTTATAAAGCTAATATTACCGCCTCTTGGCTAATCACAGTCCATTCCATTTTTACGGTTGTATTCTTCTTTTACTGGCATATATCCGTAGCCAACAGCCCCTTTTTACGGTTCTTCGATGATTCATCTTAGATGTAACCGTAGCAAACAACCCTTTCTTACGGTCGCATCCTGCATTCTTTGAGATATAACCGTAATCGACAATCCTTTTTTACGGTCGTATTCCACATTTTCTGAAATTCAACCGTAACCACCCTCTCTTTCTTACGGACACATTTTACTTCCCCTGAAATGCAACCGTAGCCATCCCCTTTTTCCTATGGTCATTTTTTTCTTTCTCTGAACTGTAACCGTAACCTGCCTGCTTATCATATCGTTAGGGAAAATTGACCTCGAAAACATGACCGAAAAGATGTACACTGTACATATCAGTCTTAAGAAATTTTTTAGAAAACTTACATATTATATAGAATCAAAGCGATTTCCACAACTACAATAATAACAGCGACAATTAAAAAGACAATACATCCACTGCGTCTTCGAGACGGCTTGACATTGTTTACAGTTGGTTTGGTATATACGACGCGCTCCGCTTTATTGATTTGTTTGGGTTTCATAATTGGATGCGGCATTTTAGCTTTGCGATATAGTGAAAGAGGATCTGTGTGGTTCATAATGCGGGAATAAAAATTATCAAGCCAAAGAGCGTCTTCCCGCTGGCACATGTTCTGCTCTGTGCAACCGGGCTCATGAGAAATTTTGTTTCTTACCCAACGATAATGCTTAAGCTTTTTTAAATCTTCCTTCCAATTTCTTACATAATAATCACCGTCCGGAGTATTAATCATTATGTCAATATAAGCTGATACACGTCTATTATCGTTTAATACTTCACCACATAATTTTTCGAGACATTTATATGAATCAATAAATCCCATGATATCCTCCGTAATCAAAAAGAGCCACAAGGTATCCCCAGCGGCAGCTAACAAGTAATTAGCAGATGCATCTTAATCCGAACAAGTTCGGATGGGCATCTGCGTAGGCAATGCCTCCTTCGGAGGCATTACATTTAATGGAGCAGATGCATCTTAATCCGAACAAGTTCGGATGGGCATCTGCGTAGGCAATGCC
>JBJEND010000199.1:4095-7602 GCA_051880015.1 Butyrivibrio sp.
TCCTTCGGAGGCATTACATTTAATGGACCAGAGGGGAATCGAACCCCTGTCCGAAAATCCATCCATCGTACTTCTACAAGCTTAGTCTGTCTATTGACATTCCCTCCAACCTGCTTGAACAGACACAATCAGGTCTTTGGTAGCTTCATAATACGCCCGCACACGCAAAGCTTAGTGTGTGTCGTTTCCTACAAGGTCGACACCGGTGATTTCCTGTGTAAGTGCAGGAAAGCCGATGGCTGCAACTAGGCAGCGATTGCTAAATTATCGTTAGCGTTTAGTTTAATTTGGAATTTAACGCATCACCCTGCGGCTTGCTTCTCCGAATTCAAAATCCCCGTCGAAACCTGTACTAGCCCTTATGATTACACAAATCTGTGTTATCTACTATAACATATATCGGAGAGAAATTACAAATTATTTATTTTAAATTCTCTTTCATTTTCTCTCCTGACATCTTTTTTAGCAATGGAGTCCCTCTTGTCATAGAGTTTTTTACCCTTGGCAAGACCTATCTCCACCTTGGCAAGGCCATCCTTAATATATATCTGCAAGGGTACAAGAGTATATCCTTTCTCCGCAATTCTTCCGGAAAGCTTATTAATCTCTGACCTGTGAAGCAGGAGTTTCCGTACTCTTATGGGGTCACGGTTAAAAATATTACCCTTTTCATATGGACTGATGTGCATATTATATATGAACACCTCGCCCTTTTCTATTTTAATATAAGACTCTTTAATACTTACCTTGCCCATACGAACGGACTTAACCTCCGTTCCGTATAATGCAATGCCCGCCTCCCATTTATCCTCTATAAAATAATCAAAATAAGCTTTTTTATTATTGGCGGCCAATTTTATATTATTCTTTTCCATTTTAAATTACCTCTTGTTCATCCTCATCGGAAATCTCAACGATATGAAAATCAATGGTCCTGGCAAAAATATCCGCACCTGTACATTTTACCTTAAGACGCTGTCCCAGTTTGTAGGTCTTTTTGGTTACCTCTCCCACCATTTCATAATGAGACTCATCATAAATGTAATAATCGCCATCAAGGGAGCTTACATGAACCATTCCTTCTATAGTATTGGGAAGCTCCACATAGATTCCCCACTGGGTCAACCCGGAAATTACGCCCTCAAATTTCTCGCCGATATGTCTGCTCATATACTGGGTTTTCTTAAGCTTCTCCACATCCCTTTCGGCATCGTCAGCCCTTCTCTCCGTAGTGCTGCATTGTCTGGCTGTTTCCGGAAGAATTTTCTCATAATGGGAAATTCTTTTATCCGTAAGGCCTCCATGAAGATTTTCTTTAATAATTCTGTGTATCTGCAAATCCGGATAACGTCTTATCGGTGAAGTAAAGTGGGTATAGTATTTGGCAGCAAGTCCGAAATGTCCTGTACATTCAGTAGTATACTGCGCTCTTTTCATTGATCGAAGGGTAAGTCTTGACAGCATGGCCTCTTCGTCAGTTCCCTCTATTTTCTCCAGTAGTTTCTGTATTTCCTTGGGATGAATATCCTCATTGGAAATGTGGATGGAATATCCGAAATTATTTATAAACGCCCCCAACGCCTGAATTTTCTCCGGGTCAGGATTGTCATGGGTTCTGTATATAAAAGGAAGCTCCTGCCAGAAACAGTCCTCTGCCACTGTTTCATTGGCAATAAGCATGAAGTCCTCTATTATCTTTGTAGCGGAATTTCTCTCATATGCCTTGACAGATACGGGCATTCCCCGGGAATCCAGCGTTATTTTGCTTTCAGGGAAATCAAAATCCACCGAGCCTCTCCCATGTCTTTTATTACGAAGAATATGCGCCAGCTCGTCCATAAGCCTGAACATGGGAACCAGTTCTTTATACTCCTTTATGGTATCCTCGTCATTGTCTTCAAGGATTTTTTTAACGGCTGTATAAGACATTCTCCTGTCTACGTTGACAACTGTTTCACAGATTTCGTGATTAACCACATTGCCTTTACTGTCAATGTCCATAATGCAGCTTAATGCCAGCCTGTCCACTCCCTGATTAAGGGAACAGATTCCGTTACTAAGTTTATGGGGAAGCATGGGAATTACCCGGTCCACCAGATATACGCTGGTTCCCCTGGACCATGCTTCTTTGTCCAGAGGAGTATTTTCTCCAACATATTGGGAAACATCAGCTATATGAACGCCCAGACGGTATAGGTCATTTTCTTTGGTTAATGTAATGGCATCATCCAAATCCTTGGCATCTTCACCGTCAATAGTAACAGTCTGCCAATCTCTGCAATCCTTCCTGCCTGCCATATCCTCCTCATATATTCTGTCAGGAACGCAGGCCGTCTGCTTCATTGTCTCTTCGCTGTATTCCATAGGTATATCATATCCGGCAACTATGGATAAAATATCCGTTCCCGGATCATTAACATGTCCGATTATTCTTACAACTTCTCCCTCCGGCTTATGCTTCTCATCTCCGTAATCCGTGATGTGTACTATTACTTTGTGTCCTTCCACAGCTCCCTTTGATTTGTTACCCGGGACAAAAATATCCTTGGAAAATCTCTGGTTATCAGGAATAACAAAGCCATAGCCGCCGGAATTTTTATAATAACCTACAATATCCTCTGTTCCTCTTTTAATGACCTGAAGTATTCTGCCTTCTCTTCTCCTGCTTTCGGATTTCTCAACTGTTACCGCAACCTTTACAGTGTCATTATGCAGTGCCCCGTTAATATCCTTTTCCGCCACATATATATCATCCGGCTCTCCTTCCACGACAACAAAGCCGAAACCTTTCTGGTGGCTTTCAAATCTTCCGATTATGGCGGTGTTCTCTGCCTTTTGGTATTTGCCTTTTTTGGATAGTCCTATTTTGCCCTCTGCCACAAGAGCATCCAGAACCTCCTGCAATGCCGCTCTTTCTGGCTTGGGAATATTCAATAAAATAGCAATTTCCTTAGCCTTCATAGGAGTATAAAATTTATCGTGAATTAAATCATTAATGACTTTTTTACGTTTTACAAATGAATCCTTGTCCATATAAGAAATCCTTCCCAAAATGATAAAAACTCTTGGAGGTATTCCAAGAGTTCTCATAAGTTCTAAATTATTCAAAGAATTTTAAATTCAAAACGACTGCCAATACGAAGAAAACAACTGCCGTAACCTTGGTAATGGTTCCCAGCGCACCTTCCATTGAGCGACCCTTATTCTTGCCCCAATATGTCTCTGCAACACCGCTGATGGCTCCCAGTCCGGCTGATTTGCCTTCCTGCATTAAAACGATAACTGTGCAGATAATACAATCTATAATTAAAATGCCTGAAAGTACATATCTTAAAATCTCCACGAATTACACCTCCCGAATTCATAAAAAATTGCCTATGACAACTCACGCAGAAGCTATTATATCATACGCAATTAATTTTTTCAACAACTTTTTACTTCTTAATTAAAAGTGTCTGAGCCATTTTTGATAATGTCCTAATATACCACAAATGAAAATGTCCCAAT
>JBJEND010000200.1:0-7585 GCA_051880015.1 Butyrivibrio sp.
ATTCTTCTATGGATGTTCTCTTGCCAAGACCGTTTTCGGATACTATTAAAATATCCTTACCCTGGGTATTAAGCTGCATTCCCACTACTTCATCATCCGGAGCAATATTCATTCCTACTACTCCCATGGCACTTCTTCCGGTAGGCCTTACATCCGTTTCTTTAAATCTGATACATTGTCCCTGTTTTGTAACAAGAATAATTTCTTTTGTCATATCCGTTGCTTTTACTTCTATCAATTCATCATTATCCCTGAGGGTAATTGCCTGAATTCCTGATTTACGGATATTAGAATATTCCATACTGTGGGTTTTCTTAACAATACCGTTTTTGGTAGCCATAAAAAGATATTCATTTTCTTTAATTCCGTCAACAGGAACAATAGCAGAGATTTTCTCCCCGGGCATTAACTGAAGGAGATTAACTATTGCCGTACCCCTTGCTGTTCTGCCTGCTTCCGGAATTTCATAGGCCTTAAGCCTATATACGCGACCTTTGTTGGTAAACATAAGTATTACATGATGATTTGTAGTCATTAACAAATCTTCAATATAATCCTCTTCAATGGTCTGCATTCCCTTTATTCCACGTCCGCCTCTGTTCTGACTCTTAAAGTTATCCGGCGTCATTCTCTTAATGTATCCCAGATTGGTCATGGCAATAATCGTACTTTCATCCGGTATTAAATCTTCCATGGATATATCAAATTCATCATAGCCTATGGAGGTTCTTCTGTCATCACCGTATTTATCGGATATTGCCAGTATTTCTTCCCTGATAACTGTCAAAAGTTTCTTCTCGTCTGCAAGGATTGCCTTTAACTCTTCTATAAGCTTCATAAGTTCATTATATTCGGCCTCAATCTTGCTTCTTTCCAGACCTGTAAGAGCCTTGAGCCTCATATCCACAATAGCCTGGGCCTGTGCATCGGAAAGACCAAATCTTTCCATCAAAGAATTTTTGGCAATGGCCACAGTTTCAGAACTTCTGATTATGGAAATAACTTCATCTATATTATCAAGAGCTATAAGTAAACCTTCTAAAATATGAGCTCTTTCCTGAGCCTTGTTCAATTCGTATCTGGTTCGTCTGGTTACTACTTCCTTCTGATGAAGAATATAGTTATTTAACATCTCAAGAAGATTAAGAACCTTAGGCTCATTATTTACAAGGGACAGCATATTCACACCGAAGGTGTCCTGAAGCTGGGTATGTTTATATAACTGATTTAATATAATATTGGCGTTGGCATCTCTTCTTACTTCAATGGCAACCCTGATACCCTGCATATTGGACTGGTCAGATATTCCGGTGATTCCATCGATTTTTTTATCCTTTACCAGCTCTGCAATCTTCTGAATCAGAAGAGCTTTATTAACCATATACGGCAGCTCGGTAACAATTATCTCTGACTTACCGTTTGGTAATGTATTGATTTCGGATACTGCACGGACTCTTATTTTACCTTTACCTGTTCTGTAGGCTTCTTCAATTCCGGAACGTCCCAGAATAGTAGCTCCTGTAGGAAAATCAGGGCCTTTTACTATATCCATTACCTCTTCTATATCTGTTTCCCTGTCTTCAATAATCTGGTTATCAATAATTTTTACGACAGCATTAATAACCTCCCTTAAATTATGAGGAGGAATATTGGTTGCCATGCCTACTGCAATACCGGATGTACCGTTTACAAGAAGATTAGGATATCTTGAAGGCATTACATCGGGCTCTTTTTCTGTTTCATCAAAGTTAGGCACAAAATCTACTGTATCTTTATTGATATCAGCAAGCATTTCCATGGATATTTTGCTGAGTCTCGCTTCCGTATACCTCATTGCCGCAGCACCATCACCGTCGATGGAGCCGAAATTACCGTGTCCGTCTACCAGCGGATATCTGGTATTAAAGTCCTGGGCAAGTTTAACAAGGGCTTCATAAATTGAAGAATCTCCGTGAGGATGATATTTACCCATTGTATCACCGACAATACGGGCACATTTTCTGTGAGGCTTGTCAGGACCATTATTTAACTCAATCATTGAATAGAGAATTCTTCTCTGAACCGGCTTTAAACCATCCCTTACATCAGGAAGAGCTCGGGCAGCGATTACACTCATGGCATAATCTATATAAGAAGTTTCCATGGTCTCTTTCAAATCTACTTCATGAACTTTATCAAAGATATGTTCTTCCATCTAACTGTCTCCTTCTTCCTTAAATATCAAGGTTGGTTACATACTTGGCATTGGCTTCAATGAACTCCCTGCGGGGTTCAACTTTATCACCCATTAATGTTGAAAAAGTAACGTCTATTTCTGATTCACTTTCTTCATTAATGTAAACTTTTTTAAGAATTCTGTGTTCCGGATCCATTGTAGTTTCCCATAACTGGGAGGCATCCATCTCTCCAAGACCTTTGTAACGCTGAATTTTATTATTCTGATCACGTCCCACTTCAAGAAGAATATTATTTAACTCTTCATCACTGTAGGCATACCAGACTTTTTTATTTTTTTCCAGTTTGTATAAAGGCGGCTGTGCAAGATATACATGTCCGTCCCTTATTAAATCCGGCATAAATCTGTATAAGAATGTAAGCAAAAGTGTACTAATATGGGCACCATCCACATCGGCATCCGTCATAATAATTATCTTATCATATCTTAATTTTTCGATATTGAAATCCTCATGAATTCCTGTTCCGAATGCGGTTATCATTGCCCTGATTTCTGCATTACCCAGAATTCTGTCAAGCCTTGCCTTCTCTACATTGAGTATTTTACCTCTAAGGGGAAGAATAGCCTGTGTTTCACGTTTTCTGGCACTTTTTGCCGAACCGCCTGCGGAATCTCCCTCTACAATGAAAATTTCACAGTTTTTAGGATTCTTATCTGAACAGTCTGCCAGCTTTCCCGGAAGACTGAATCCCTCCAAAGGAGATTTTCTTGCCAGCTCTTTTGCATGTCTTGCGGCCTTCTTGGCTCTCTGGGCAAGTAATGCTTTTTCACAGATTGCTCTGGCGTTGGAAGGATTCTGCTCGAGATAATAAGTAAGTTTTTCGGTAACTACTCCTTCAACTGCTCCTCTTGCTTCACTGTTACCCAATTTCTGTTTAGTCTGTCCTTCAAACTGAGGGTCTTCTATCTTAATGCTGATAATGGCCGTTAAGCCTTCCCTTAAGTCATCTCCCTCAAAATTCTGATCTTTTTCTTTGAGTATTTTATTGTTTCTTGCATAATCATTGAAAGTTTTGGTAATGGCATTCCTGAATCCGGTAATATGAGTTCCCCCGTCAGGAGTATTTATATTATTTACAAAGCCTATTACATCCTCCGTATATCCGTCATTATGCTGAAATGCTACTTCCACATATATGTTGTTTCTGGTATCTTCACAATATATAATATCTTCATAAATAGGAGTTTTTCCCCTGTTAAGATACTGAATATATTCTTTGATACCTCCCTCATAATGGAAAGTCTTTGTCCTCTTATCTATTCTGTCATCATGAAGAGTAATTTTAAGATTCTTGGTAAGAAAAGCCATTTCCCTGAGCCTTTGTTCAAGAATTGAAAAACTGTATACTGTTTCTTCAAATATCTGTTTGTCAGGTAAAAAAATAACCTCTGTACCTGTTCTGAATACTTCACATTCCCCCACAACTTTAAGAGGATACATTACTTTTCCTCTTTCATAGCGCTGTTGATAAATTTTTCCGTCCTGATATACTCTGACTTCAAGCCATTCTGAAAGTGCATTTACTACAGAGGCACCTACTCCGTGAAGTCCTCCCGATACTTTGTATCCTCCACCGCCGAATTTTCCCCCGGCATGGAGAATAGTGAATACAACCTCTACTCCGGGAAGTCCTGATTTTGCATTAATTCCTACAGGTATTCCTCGTCCGTTATCAATAACCGTAATAGAATTATCTTCATTAATTTGTACATTTATTTCCGTACAAAATCCTGCTAAAGCTTCATCTACAGAATTATCAACAATTTCATATACAAGATGATGAAGACCTCTTGAAGACGTACTTCCAATGTACATACCGGGTCTTTTTCTTACGGCTTCCAATCCTTCCAGAATCTGGATATTATCGGCCGTATAATTACTTGTATTACTCATTTCATTTCCTCCCGAAAACTAATTTTCTTTGAACACCTGTCCGTTTATAACTTTAAAAATGCTGTTTATATTAAATCTGTTATTAATAAATTCATCCAAACCGGTACAGGTAATTATTGTCTGAACATCATTAATACTGTTTAATAGATAATTCTGTCTGTTACTGTCCAACTCCGACAACACATCATCCAGAAGCAGTACAGGTTTATCTCCTGTTATTTCTTTTACAATTTCTATTTCTGCCAGTTTCAGTGAAAGGGCTGCTGTTCTCTGCTGACCCTGGGAACCATATTTTCTGATATCCACATCATTTATCATAAATATGATATCATCCCTGTGGGGACCTGCCTGGGTCACTTTCATTTTAATGTCCCTTTCTCTTTCCCTGATAAGTACCCTTTCCAGTTCCTCTTCTGAAACTGAAGGTTCATAGCTTATTGTAAGTTTTTCTTTTCCCCCCGACAATTTTTCATGTATATCATAAATAATACTGTTAATTTTATTGATAAAATTTCTTCTGGCTCTGATTATTTCAACACCATACTTTACAAGCTGTCCGTCCCATATATCTAAAGTATCTTTTAAGTCATCCCTGAAATATATATCCTTAAGAAGCCTGTTTCTCTGGTCCAGAGATTTATTATAATTTACAAGATGATTTCCGTATAATCTGTTAAGCTGGCACAGTTCCATATCCATAAATTTTCTTCTTCCCGCCGGACCGTTTTTAATAATATTTAAATCCTCAGGAGAGAAAAAAATTATATTGACTATTCCGTATAAATCCAAAGTTTTTTTCACGGGAATGCCGTTAACTGCTATTCCCTTGGCTTTATTTTTTTTGATGTGCATATCAATTCTGTAATCTATATTTTTGCGGGAAATAATAGTTTTAATATGTGATTCCTCACATTCAAAATTAATCAGTTCAAAGTCCTTACTTCCTTTGTGGCTTTTACCTGTTCCTGAGATATACACAGCTTCCAGAATATTTGTTTTACCCTGTGCGTTATCACCATAAAATATATTGGTGCCCTCATCAAAATCAATATGCTCTATTTCATAATTTCTAAAATTTTTAAGGTCAATGGATTTAATTATCATTCTTCAATTTTAATTTCTTCTCCGTTAAAATTAACAATATCTCCACCGTAGAGCTTCTTACCTCTTTGAAGTTCTACTGAGCCGTTTACCTTAACAAGACCATCCAGTATTACTTCCTTAGCCTCCACTCCTGAGCCCACCAGACCTGCTGCCTTTAAAGCCTGACCAAGTTTAATATATTCTTCTCTGAGTTTTATAATTTCCATATCAACCTCTTTTAGTAATTTACCGGAAGAATAAGATATATATAGCTTCCTTCTTCATCCCTTATTGTACAGGGTGCTTTAGCGTTCATGAAAAACATTGATATTGTTTCATCCTCAATTACTCTTAAGGCATCAATAAGAAACTTAGGATCAAAACCAATCTTTATGTCCTGTCCCTCTTTGGTAATATCAATTTCTTCATTCATTTTACCGAAAGTTGAAACTATATTAATCTTAATGGACCCGTCTTCTATATCAAAAATAACCGGTTTTTTATTACCTTCTTTTACAAGAAGAGTTGCTCTGTCAATACATTCAAGAAGTTCTTTTTTGTTTATATCTATTCTTGTGCTGTGATCCTTTGTAAGCATCTGGTTAATTTTGAAAAATTCACCCTCTATCAGTCTGGAAACAACCACAGTATCATCAAATTCAAATACTATATGATTTTCTGCAAAGAATATCTTAACTTCACTGTCTGTATCTCCTGACAAAATTTTACTTATCTCATTAAGAGTTTTGCCCGGAACTATAACTTTAATCAAATTATAATTATCAGCAAGTTTTACATTACGAATTGATACTCTGTAACGGTCAAGGGAAACTACCCTTAAATTATTTTCATTAATTTCAAATAATTCTCCCGTCATTACTTTATTGCTTTCATTATCACCAATGGAAAATATAGTCTGCCTTATAATTTCCTTCAAGGTAAACTGTGATAAAGTAACAGACTGATTTCTTTCTATGTATGGAAGATAAGAAAAATCTTCTCCATCCTTACCTGAAATGGTAAATACTGATTTTTCACAGGTGATGGTAGCGACGTAATTAGAATCTGTTTCAATGGTTACTTCGCTGTCCGGAAGCTTTCTTACTATTTCAGATAAGAATTTGGCATCCAGTGCAACTTTACCCTTTTCTAAAATATCACCTTTTACTTTAGTTTCTATACCAAGCTCCATGTCATTAGAGGTTAAAGTAATCTCAAGCTCTGTAGCGTCAATAATTATACATTCAAGAATTGACATGGTAGTTCTCACAGGAACTGCTCTTAATGCTATATTAACTCCCTTTAGTAAATCTGATTTATTGCAGATAATTTTCATAATGTTAATAACTCCTTTCGCAAAAAGCATATTATATTTAATAGTTAAAATTAGTAGTATTAGTAGTAGGGGCTGTGGAAAAGTTGAAAACCTATTCAAAGCCTTAAGGTAAGCCTGTTTAGTAATATAAAAAGTATGTTGAAAACTCAAAAATGTTATGTTGAAAAAGTACAGGTTATCAACATGCTAAAATAATTAAAATTCACAATTAACATTGAGATGAAAGTTATTAACATCAGAATGTTGAAAAAAAATAAGGAGTTTCTTCCTATTATAATGTATTAATATCATGTAGGATTTATTTTTTTCATTATAATGTCTATTGTATTTTTAAGAGAGTCATTTTTCTTGATATCCTTTGATATTTTATCAACACCGTATTTAACGGTGGAATGATCCCTCTTGCCCATATAGCTGCCGATTGTTTCCAGAGGAACATCTGTCATATATCTGCATAGGTACATGGCAATCTGTCTTGGAAATGCAACTTCATTATTTCTTCTCTGGGAAGCAATATCTGCAGGAGTAATTCCGTAATGATCTGCCACAACCTGTATTATCAAGTCAGGAGTAATTTCCCTGTGGGCATTGGGGGATATAATATCCTTGAGAACATCTTCTGCAAATTGAATATTAATTTCACTGTGGGTAAGCTTGGAATAAGCCACAAGCTTAGTTAAAGAGCCTTCAAGTTCACGAATATTTGATTTAACATTGGTAGCAATATAATCAAGTATTTCGTTATCCAGTCTGTAGCCCTCAAGTTCCTCTTTCTTATGCAAAATGGCCATTCGGGTCTCATAATTAGGAGGTGTTATATCTACAAGAAGACCCCATTCAAAACGGGAACGAAGTCTTTCTTCAAGAGTCTCAAAATCCTTAGGAGGTCTGTCGGAAGATATGATAATCTGTTTCTTAGCCTCTCTTAAAGTATTAAAAGTATGGAAAAATTCATCCTGGGTACTTTCCTTACCTATAATAAATTGTATATCATCTATAAGGAGAACATCTACCTTACGGTATTTCTCCCTGAAGT
>JBJEND010000201.1:0-975 GCA_051880015.1 Butyrivibrio sp.
AAGGCATACAGCATGAACGGATACATCAAGCTTTTTACGGATACCACCATGTATGACTATCCAAACTGGCTGAAAAACACTCTTATTGTGGCAGTTTTCTCCAGTCTGATTGGAACTGTGCTGGTTATACTTACGGCATACACCATAAGCAGATTTCAGTTCAGAAGTAAAAAAACGCTTATGAAATCAACGCTTATTCTCAGCATGTTTCCCAGTTTTATGGGAATGACTGCGGTTTATCTCCTTATGGTAAATTTTGGACTTATTAATAAACTGTGGAGTCTTATTCTTCTGTACTCCGCAGGGGCGCCTATGGGATATCTGGTGCAGAAGGGATATTTTGACACTATATCCAACTCTATTTATGAGGCGGCCAGAATAGACGGAGCTACCAATCTAAAGGTTTTTACAGGCATAACCCTCCCTCTGTCAAAACCTATTATTGTGTACACTGCATTAACACAGTTCGCATGGCCCTGGAGCGATTTTATTCTTCCGAATCTTCTTCTGAAGAACAAGGACCTGTGGACTGTGGCGGTGGGACTTATGCATCTGGATGAAACGGAATTTACCAGATTTGCGGCGGGAGCCATCTTTATAGCAGTGCCCATAGTGGCGTTGTATTTTGCACTTTCCCGGTTCCTTGTAACAGGTGTCAGTGCAGGAGCGGTGAAAGAGTAATTTTCACAGAAATTTCCATATTTTCTTTAGGTATTTTTATTGCAAAATGGCATACAATAGAGTATACTCAAGATAGTTAATAAACTTAATGATGCTTCCTGGAATGTTCGACAATCCTATATGTTTTGAACCTACATTGAATTAAAGGGATTCCTATATTTATAAGTTAATGTCAGGCCTCCGTAGCAGTGGAAGACAGCGGCTTATGTGCGGTTACCCACCTAGCGTTGCTAGGCGTCAAAATAATAGGAACCGGCATTTTGGGGGGCATTTAATGTCATAAGGAGGGGCCCG
>JBJEND010000201.1:1075-7492 GCA_051880015.1 Butyrivibrio sp.
CTAACAGCGGGAAGATACCTTATGACCCAGCCGCCGCCGCGAACGAAGTTCGCATAGGATGCGGCGGTAACCCGTAAAATGTCATAAGGAGGGACCCGCTAACAGCGGGAGGATGCCTTGTGACCATATGTCATAAGGAGGGGCCCGCTAACAGCGGGAAGATACCTTATGACCCAGCCGCCGCCGCGAACGAAGTTCGCATTTTTGTAGACTTTCATTTTGAAGGTCTATTTTTTTACGTTAAATAATACACTTAAAAAGGTGATTAAATGAAACGTAAAAAACTTATTCTAATCTTAGGTGTAATTGCAGTGGGAGTGGCAGGCATATGCCTGACCATATTTTGGGGACAGGATAAAAATAAAAATTGTATTTCAATAGGACTTGCCTCCAAAATGCTGGCGCTTTTAGAGGCAGATAAATCAGTGACAGAGACCGCCACGGACCGTTTTAATTCCGAAAGTCCGGAATGGTATGAGAAATACATGAATTATCTGTATGCCTGTGATTTGCTGGATTCCGAAGAAAACAAGCCCTCCAAAGGTACTGCGGCAAAAGGCTTCACATATGGTGATTTGAAATATTATTTTGACCGTAAAGAAATTGTACTTTCAGAAATATCGGAAGCAACCGGCATCAATGTGGAAAATGTACAGGATAATAATTTTATTCTTAAAGAAGATTTTATGGAAATATATGAATACCTTGTTGCTTTGTACGGCTCTGACAAGGGGGTGCATTCTGCAAATTTTATACTTTGCGGTACACCTGCCAACATTGAGAATGCTGCCGGATGGCAGGCTTATACATCAGTGGGGGAAATGGGATTTGAAGGCCTTGCACTGGACAGATATATGGATAATGAAATAAAGGCATATATACGAGGGGACGAAATAGTAGCAGTTGTACTTAAAATAACCGATGAAATATGCTATAGAAATGTATGGCTTGAAAAGGGGGAGAAAAACCTTCTCACAGCATATATAGGCAATGCCAAAAGAAATTTTTATGTAGACGAACTGTCGGAGGATTTTAATAAAACCATAGGTGACATAAGTCTTAAACACGGCGGGGTTACAGGTATAGTGCTGAAGCGTGATACTATAAACGGTAAGGTGCTTATGGTAAACAATGAGGAAGTGGAGATAGAAGGTTACGGTGTACTGCAAATTGATGAAGGTTTTAAAATATATAAAAACTACGGAGTAATAGAAGAGAGAAAATTAAGTGATATTCTGGTGGGATATAATCTGACGGATTTTGTAGTGGCAGAAGGCAAAGTATGTGCAGCAATAATTGCCAGAGATCTTCATGCAGACAACATCAGGGTAATGGTTATGACCACCGGTTTTACTTCCATTTTCCATGATAGAGTATCAGTGACAGGCACCAAGGACTTTGAAGTTAGGTACGCAGACACAACGGAAAACTTTAAGGCCGGAGAAATAGTGGATATATACAGGGATTGTGCCTATATGGAACAGGGAAGAGTTACGATAACCCCCACAGATTCCTCCGGTAAGATTACAGTGTTGTCAGTGGAGAAAGCCTGCGGCAATCCTTCATACAGTGGCACCATTGAAATTAATCGTTATGAAGAGGGACTTACGGTTGTAAATGATGTGCTGCTGGAGGAATATCTGTATGCGGTGGTTCCCAGTGAAATGCCGGCTTCCTTTGGTGTGGAGGCACTTAAGGTACAGGCGGTGTGCGCCAGAAGCTATGCCTACATACAGCTTTTAAATAATTCCTACAGTATGTATGGTGCCCATGTGGATGACAGCACTAATTTTCAGGTGTATAACAATTCGCCGGAACATGAAGATGCCACCCGGGCTGTAAGGGAAACCTACGGCCAGGTACTGACCTATGATAAGAAGCCAATCAGTGCATATTATTATTCCACATCCTGTGGAGTATCTTCTGATATTTCCCTGTGGAATTCCAATACTGCCGGTATGCCTTTCCTTGTCAGCAAAAATATAGATTCGGAAGGCAAAGCAGTGGATTTGTCCAATGAAGATGATTTCAGAAGCTATATTAAAAATACGGATGTTTCTGATTTTGATTATGGTTTTGGGTATTACAGATGGGATGTTACCATGTCTCTGGAGGATTTGACTGCAAGTATTAACGCTAATATTTTTGCAAGATATTGTGCTACGGGAGATAAGGTACTGGTACTTCAAAACGGAAGCTGGATATCCAAAGAAATAAGAAGCATAGGCAATCTTAATAAAATAGAAGTTACAGGAAGAAACCGGGCAGGGGGAATTACGGAGATTATACTGTACGGAAGTGATAATACGGTAAAGATAACCAACGAATTAAGTATCAGATATTTAATTAATCCGGGAAATAATCCCCTTAATGTATTTAACGGCCAAAGTATAAACCGCAGTATGCTTCCCAGCGCCTATTGTATTTTTGAGGAAGTTACGGATAACGGAAATATAACGGGATACAGGATAACCGGAGGAGGAAACGGACATGGAATAGGCATGAGCCAGAATGCTGTATCCAATATGGTTAAATCAGGAATGACTTATGATGAGATACTGATGTTTTTCTATGTGGGAACAGAAATTATGAATGTGTATGCGGATTAACAGGGGAAGCCTTTTTAATCTGGCGGTTGATATTAACCTGTTCCACATACATATTGATTTCCGCCCCGATTAAGAATATATACATACAGACATACAGCCACAGAATAATCATAATCAGGGAAGTAAGGCTTCCGTAGAGCAGGGATAATTTGTTGGAATAATTTACATACAGTGAAAACGCATATGAAAATACCGTCCAGCCTAAGGCTGAAAAAAGCGCACCGGGAAGCTGGCGGATAATTCTGGTATGGCGGTGGGGAATGGCCACATACAGGAAAGTGAAAAAAATGGTAAAAATTATCATGGACGCAGGAGCACGCAGCTGCATTAATTTTTCCATAAAGTCCGCTATCATCGGGGCAAATCGGCGGATGATACCTATAAGCTGCCCTGCCAGAATGAATGCAACTATACAAAGCACAATGATTATAATGAATACGACTGTATAAAGAATGCCGTACAGACGGATGGTAAGCCAGTTACGCCGTTCTTTTATTTCAAATACGGAATTAAGGCCGTCAATTAAAGAGACAAAGCCCTTTCCGGCTGCCCACAAAGTTGATATGACAGTAAAAACAATGATTCCCGAACCGCTGCCGGAATACAGGGAAACTATAACAGATTCAAGAGCTTCCTTAAACGCATCAGGTGCAAAGCCTGACACAAACTGAAAAAGCATGCCTTCACTTAAAGGGGTATATTTAACCAGGGTCAGAAGTAGCATAAGAAAAGGAACAAAGCTTAAAATAATAAACAAAGTTGCTTCTGCTGCAAAAGCACTTAATTTATCTTCTTTCATCTTATTGGAAATTATCCCTATTTCTGTAATAATTCTCATGAGATGCTCCCTTTCCGTAATATAATAAAATTATACTCAAAAAAACTTATCTTATCAATGGAAATATTATAAGTTTTCTGCTACAATAAAATGTATTGTAATTTTTTTGCCTTCCGGAAGGAGAAAATATCAGTGAAACGTTTCGATATAACTGAATATACAGTAAGGACAGATAAGATTCCCGATGACTGTCCCGGATTTAAATTTATATTAATAAGTGACCTTCATGCCAATGAATACGGAATAAATCTTCATGAGGCAGCAGGAGTAATAAACAGGGAAAAGCCTGACGGCGTACTCCTGGCGGGAGATATTGTAAGCAGGAATTTTGGCGGCAGAGCCGTGAATACTGCTAATTTTATCTGCAGCATGGCAAAACATTATAAAGTATACTATGCTCCCGGTAATCATGAATCCACCCTTAAGGTAAGTGATGTATATGATGAAATGTATAGCTCATACAGGGAACTTCTGAAGGAAGAGGGAGTTGTTTTTCTGGAGGATGAGACGACGGGCTTTTACAAAGGAGATTTTAGGATTAATATTACAGGTGTGGAAATCGATTCAGTATTTTACCGGGGTAATCATCCTGTAATGGGGCCGGGACTGTTAGATAAGCATCTGGGGATATGTGATGACAGGTATTTTAATATTCTGCTTGCCCATAATCCCGATTATTTTGACAATTATGCCCGGTGGGGAGCTGATTTGACCTTATCGGGACATCTCCACGGGGGAATAGTCCGGATTAATAAGCTGGGAGGCATTATAGGAACAGATTATAAAATACTTCCGGAATATGACGGAGGAATATACACCAGACATAACCGTAAAATGATTGTAAGCAGAGGCTTAGGTACCCATACAGTCAACGTAAGAATTAATAACAGACCGGAAATGGTAATTGTTAAAATCCTTGCAAAGAACAGACAAAAAAGCTAAAATACACTTTAGTGTATTTTTATGTATTGTGAAAGAGGTAAAATATGCCGCTTGAAGTGAAACTGGAGGCTTTTGAAGGACCGCTGGACCTTCTTTTGCATCTAATAGATAAAAATAAAATCAACATTTACGATATCCCCATTGCACTGGTGACGGACCAGTATCTGGAATATGTTT
This sequence comes from Butyrivibrio sp., assembly GCA_051880015.1. Taxonomy (GTDB): domain Bacteria; phylum Bacillota; class Clostridia; order Lachnospirales; family Lachnospiraceae; genus Eshraghiella. The sequence goes on from JBJEND010000201.1 coordinate 5,642, forward strand.
CCAGAATGGAAAAGGAAGATTTGAATGTGGTAAGCGAATTCCTTGTTATGGCCGCAATGCTTCTGGACATTAAGTCCCGTATGCTTCTGCCTGTGGAAGAAGAGGAAGAGACGGAAACGGAGGACCCCCGCCGGGAACTGGTGGAGAAACTGCTGGAGTACAAAATGTACAAGTATATGTCTTATGAACTGAAGGACAGGCAGATGAATGCGGAAATGTCAATGTACAGACAGCCTGCAGTACCGGAAGAGGTTGCCTCTTATGAGGAACCGGTGGATTTAGAACAGCTAATGTCTGATATCAGCCTCATAAAACTTCGTGAAATCTATAACGAAGTTCTCAAAAGATGTGAGGAAAAGGTGGACCCCATCAGAAGCAAATTCGGCAGGATAGAGAAAGAGGATGTGAACCTTGAAGTCAAGGCTTTGTATGTTTCTGATTACATAAGGTCCCATAGGACCTGTTCTTTCAGAAATCTCCTGGAACGCAGTAACAGCAAAATGGAAATAATAGTTACCTTCCTTGTGGTGCTGGAGCTTATTAAGGGAGGTAAAATTTCCGTAATACAGGAAAATCGTACAGACGATATAATAATTAATACAATCGGGGAGGATACAATCAATGGAGATGACACTTTCCAAAATGGAAGCGGTAATTGAAGCTGTTTTATTTACAATGGGGGAATCTGTTGAAACCTCCAGACTGGCAGCGGCCATTGACCAGGATGTTGCCACTACCGGAAAATTAATACGGAATATGATGGACAAATACAACAGTCAGGACAGGGGAATCAAAATAATAGAGCTGGAGAATTCATTCCAGATGTGTACCAAGCCGGAATATTATGAGAATCTGATTAAAGTGGCTTCCCAGCCCAAGCGCCATGTGCTTTCCGATGCTGCATTGGAAACACTTTCCATTATAGCCTATAAGCAGCCGGTTACACGTCTGGAGATAGAGCAGATACGTGGAGTAAAATGTGATTATGCGGTGAATAAGCTGCTGGAATACAATCTTATACAGGAGCTTGGAAGGCTGGATGCCCCGGGAAGGCCTATTTTATTCGGGACCACGGAAGAATTTTTAAGGTCCTTCGGACTTTCCTCAGTGGAGGAGCTTCCGGTAATAAGTCCGGATAAAATAGCGGATTTTAAAGTGGAAGCCGAAGAAGAGACACAGATTAAACTGGATATATAACCTGAAAGGAGTTTCATAAAATGAAAAGAAAAAACGCGTGGACAGAATGTGACAGTATCAAATTACAGAAGGTAATGGAATTCGGAGAGGAATACAGAGCTTTTATATCGGAGTGTAAGACTGAGAGAGAATGCACCTCAAAGAGTATAGAGCTTGCAAAACAATACGGATATTCCAATCTTAAGGACGTTATTGAAGAGGGAAGAAGTCTTAAGGCAGGGGATAAGGTATATGCCGTTAATAAGGGAAAGTCACTTGTTCTTTTTAACATCGGTAAAGAGAATATTGAATCAGGAATGAAAATTCTGGGAGCACATATTGATTCCCCCAGACTGGATATTAAGCAGAATCCGTTATATGAGGATGAGGAACTGGTTCTTATGGATACCCACTATTACGGCGGCATTAAGAAATACCAGTGGACAGCCATTCCTCTTGCGCTTCACGGAGTGGTAGTGCTTACAGACGGTACGGTTATCAACGTTACCTTAGGTGAGGATATGAATGACCCGGTGGTAGGTGTTTCAGATTTATTAATTCATCTTGCATCAGAGCAGATGGATAAGAAGGCTTCCAAAGTAGTTGAAGGAGAGAATCTGGATATCCTTGTGGGAAGCATGCCCATGGGAGATGAGGATGACAGCAAGGACGAAG
>JBJEND010000202.1:0-7459 GCA_051880015.1 Butyrivibrio sp.
AAGCTCATTCAAATCCCTCTCCGCTTCCGAAAGGCCGCATTTATCATAGACAAGCAGAAATTCTTCGCCGCCCCATCTTGCCACAAATCCTTTTCCCATCATATGTCTCTCTATAAGGGAAGAAAAAGATTTAAGTACAATATCGCCGGCAGTATGTCCGTATGTATCATTAACTTTTTTGAAAAAATCTATATCTGCTATGGCAACATCAAATACTGTCCCTTCCGTTCTTGCATCACTGATAATTTTTTCCAGCTTCAAAATGGCATATCTTCTGTTGTAAATTCCGGTTAGTTCATCATGATATGTAAGTTTTTTGATTGCTTTATTAACCTCCACAGCCGTATTAGCCATTTCCCCCAGCTCATCTTTTCTTAAAAGGAGTCTTTCATCAAGATGTCTTTCCTGGCTCTGCTTCTTAATAGATATAAGGTATTTTTTGATTACTCCTATATAATTAATTATCTGACGGGAGTACATAACACTTATACATCCGGCAATTAATGTTACAACAGTGGAAATTATATATATCGGAAAAACCGCATCTCTTACAAGTCTGTTTACGGATTTGGAATCCTTAAGTATGGCAATCATTCCCACTACTGAGTTATCCGAATTATGCAGGGGAAGATAATAAGCATAATATTCTATATTTCCTGCCTTTACACTGGAATAAAACTGTGCATGGTCCTGATTGATTACATCTTTTTCTATAGCAGAATTAATGGTAGTTCCTTCCATATCTTTTCCTTCACTGTCCGCCAGAGTGGTAATCATTCTGGTTCCTCCGTAGAAGACCGTAATCTCCATACCGGTGTCTTCTCTTAAATGTTCAAGATACTCATTAATATCAAGAAAGCTGTCTCCTTTTTTCAGGGCAGCATATTTATCTGATTTTGCCAGTGAATAGTCCCCCGGGTACATTTTGTCCAGCGTATTGGTGAGGACATAGGCCATGTTCACCATATTATCCTGCACTTCCGTTTCGATAGATTCACGAAACCTGTTGCTGCTGAATAATGCAATAATAATCCCCATTGCAATTATGGGAATAACAGTCATAAGCAGAAAGGATACCTTAAGGCTGTATTCTTTGTATTTACTTTTTTGGCTCAAAGTCTCACTCTCCCATATTGTTCTTAAATTTAGGACGATACTTGGAGTACATAAATCTTTGTGAGGAATATATACCCACATATCCCGACGCAACAAAGCTGACTGCAGCAGTAATAACAATAAAAGGAATACATTCAAAGCCAAACAGTTCGAAACTGATAAGCATGGATGTAATCGGGCAGTTTGTTATTCCACAGAACATAGCAGTCATTCCCATAGCCGCACATACTCCCGGGGATATTCCCATTATATGTCCGTATACGCAGCCAAAGGTTGCCCCCACAAAGAAAGCAGGTACGATTTCTCCTCCTTTGAATCCGGAGCCCATTATTATGGCAGTAAGCAGCATTTTAACTATGAAAGCATAAGGTACTGCCTCACCTTCCGTTACTGCACGTTCAATCACAGGAATTCCTGCTCCGTAATAATCCGAACCCCCTATAAGAGTTGTAATAATAAGGAATACGGCAGAAGCAGCAATTACCCTTAAAAAATGATTCTTAATCAGCTTTGCCATGTATATTTTAATATATTTCATAGCCAGACAGAAAAGAATACTTAATAGTCCGGTAAGTACTGCAAGCAGTACTATCTTAAGCCCGGTTACTACTCCGAAATGAGGTATGTCGGTAAGAGGGAAACTTTCCGGAGATATTCCCATGGAAGCAGAAAACTGACACGCAACTATGGCCGACACTACACATGGCAGTAAGGAAGCAATATATAATGAACCCACTGTTGCCGCCTCCACGGCAAACACGGCAGCCGCCATGGGCGTTCCGAAAAGTGCGGCGAAGGCAGCACTCATGCCTGCCATAATCATAATTTTCCGGTCATATTTGTTCATTTTGAATATCTGTCCGAACATACATCCCAGGCTTCCACCCAACTGTAATGCAGCTCCCTCACGTCCTGCGGAACCTCCGAACAAATGGGTAATTGTGGTTCCCACAAATATAAGTGGCGCCACCTTGGCCGGTACCTCCGGATTATTGGATATGGAATCAATGACACCATTTGTACCGATGTCCTTATCTTTAAAGGCTAATTTGTATAGACCTACTATTGCCAGGCCTCCAATGGGCAGGCCATACACTATATACGGATATTCGGAACGAAGCTGTGTAACATAAGAAAGGCAGAATGAGAAAGCAGAACTGACTGCGCCTACAATCAGTCCGATGGCCGTTCCGATAACCAGCCACTTTACCATTGTCAATAATCTGTTTCCTGTGATTATTAATTTCTTTTTAGTAGCTGATTTATCGAAACCTTCCATATTATGCTCCTATTCTGCCTGTCAATTACTTCGATTATTGTTTATCGTATTTATCCTTAAGATTATTCAGGGAAGAATCTCCGAAGGTTTCCAAAGGTTTGTCAAGCATCCTTTCCAGATCTTCCTGCTCTTTATTTTTCTGTTTAACCCTTGCCTTCCAGAAATTCACTAAAATTACAATTATAACGATTACGCCAACCACTGCGGCAATTACTATGATAACTGTTCTCCATGGGATGGGGCCTGCCATAATTTTATCACCGGCAGTACGGAAGGTGTTACCATAGAACTCCTCGATGGAAAGATCAGGATCTTCATAATAGTAATCATATGTGCTCCAGAAAATTTTCTGTGCCTCATCATCCATTATAAGCTCTGTAGCCTGGCCTGTAACAAGGTACAAATCCCCCTCAACAATCCATGGCTCATCATTGGCACATGAGAAATAGCACACAAGCATATGCCCTTCGTCTGAAAACAGTTTGTCATATGTACTCTGGGCGAACTCATCCATCTGATCCCCATTCATATTGCCATTGGAGTTAACCAGATATAAATAAGGCTGAATACCTGTTTTATCGTAGAAGTGTTCCATGCCTCTCACAAGATCACTCTCATAATCAATCCATCCCAGCTCGTCAGTATACCACTCGCTGCTAAGGTTCACCAGGTCTCTGTCAAGTTTCTCCCTTTCCTTGGTGCTCTTGGTGCCGCTGATATTAATGGCACTTCCCCCTATGCATGATGAAAGAGCCGTACAGCTTGCCTGAAAAGCAACACTGATAAATGCAAAGGTCACTATAATAATGACAATTATAAGCGCTGCCAGTGAACTGCATCCGCTGCTTCTTCTACGGCGTCCTCCTCCATAGTAGTGAGTATGGTGATGTACCGGAGGTGGTCCGGGATGAGGCGGTCTGTGATTATATCCGGGCCCGGGACCTCCCGGTCTTGGCCCTGCGCCGTATCCTCCACGGCTTCCTCCACCATATCCTCCACCGTAACTTCTGCTTCCGCCTCCGCTAAATCCGCGGCTTCCTCCGCTGCTATGGGATGAGCTGCTACGGCTTCCTCCTCCACTACTGTGTCCTGAACCTCCGCGGCCTCCGCCGCCTCCGCCTCTTGCCATAATAAATCCTCCTAAAAATTACTCTTAAATAATACAAATATTATCATAATGTGAACTGAATTTCAAGACTGCCTGATACTCCTCTATCTGATGTATTTCTCTTCAAATACATCCAGAGGAATAGGCTTGTCATACAGGAATCCCTGGGCTGTATCACAGCCGCACTCAAAAATCATTTTTTCGTCTGACCGTGTTTCAATGCCTTCACATACAATATCATAATTAATTTTCTTGAGAACACCGATAAGGCTTAACATAATCTGATAGCTTGCCTCATTGGCTATACTGTTTTTAACAAATCCCCTGTCAAATTTAATTACATCCACAGGAAGGATTCCCAGGGAATTCAGATTACTGTACCCTACACCAAAATCATCCATGCTTACCCTGAATCCGTAATTCCTCAGTTTGTCCACTTCTTTAATGATAACATCAGACTCTGCAAAAAACAGGGATTCCGTCAGCTCAAATTCTATATAACAGGCAGGAATCCTGTAATTACAAAACTCCCTGTAAATATTATCGGCAATATTTTTCTCCGAGAAATCCATTCTGGAAAGATTAATTGATACGGGAACAGGCTCATATCCTTTTTCAATCCAGTCAGCTATGGTAGAAAAAACCCTTCTCATTACATACTTGTCCAATTCAATTATCTTACCCGTATTCTCCAGTACAGGAACAAAAACATCCGGAGGAACTATTTTGTCATTTTCGTCAACTATACGGCTCAAAGCCTCCGCTCCGTATATTCTGTGGGTAACTATATCCATCTTGGGCTGGTAAAAAATACGAATCCGGTCTCTTTTGATTGCATTATCAAAAAGGGCGATAATCTTAGCATCCTCTTCCTGCCTGCACATCATATCATCCGTAAACATCATACTTGTTACACAGTAATTTCCCTTAATGGCACGCCTTGCTATATTGGCCTTATCTATACTGTAATTAAGGTTTTCGGAAGCATCCCCGATAAAATATATTCCGTTGTTCAGATGCAGAGTAACAGATTTATACATTCTTGCATTGGAATTAATGAAATTCCTGCTGTACATCTCTATTAATGAAGTAAAATCCTTGTGTGTTCCTTTGTATTTATACATACTGATAAAATGATCCGAATGGGTTCTGCAGGATATAACATTAAGTTCCATATCCTGTGTAAGCACTGCTGCCACATTCTGCAGGAGTTCATTAGCCTTCTCATATCCATACAGGCGGTTTATATATTTGAAATTACTTATATCGGTGGATACCAGCACATAGCTGTCCCTTCCCGGATTATTCTTCAGGGCATTCTCTGCCTTATTGTAAAAATCATCAAATAACGGAAGATGGGTTACATTATCCGATTCTGCACATAAATTACTGTTCATCTTCATCCTTCCTTCCAATAATACGATTCTCCCTGATAGTCTGCGTAGTTATTTTCAACATCTGTCCTACAATTCCCCTGAGCATCCTGCGGGTAGGTTTATCCAGGTCGGAATAACTGTGGATTATTTTATTCATAACCTGGGGAAGTCCTGCCGTTATCTCAGTTATTGTCTCTGATTCTCCTGATTTAAGCAGTTGAAAAATATGTTCAATAAACTGCTCTCTCTTATCTGCGTCTATCTCCTCCACCCAGTTTTTGGTGGCTTTATTAAAAAGTATACTGTTTCTGTCAAATTTCTCTTCGAAGATAAAATGGGTTCCCCATACCTGCCACGAAATGGCAGTATGCTGAAGGAGGCCCTTTTCGGTACTTTTTACTATTGACTGGCTTCCTTCATTATACATAATCATACCAACAACCGAACCCTGGGGCATATATGTGTATACTTTAGGAATTATTTTAAGATAATCATCCCTCTCCACTATCTCCCGAAGAAAACCCGGGCCATCGTAATTATATATTCTGCTGATACGTTCTTTATCTTCATCAGACTGGCACATGGCAGCATATATTGACAAATTGCCTCCCTTGGAATGCCCTCCGATTATTATATCATGTTTGCATACACGGCATACATCCTTAAGATATATTTCTGCTTCTACCTGGGAGGCTACCGGTGTCATATAGCAAAGTTTAAAATCCTCTTCCCATCCGGTCAGAGTGTCATCCGTACCTCTGAAAATCACAAAGGCACAATCCGGTGAAAGCTCCACCGTCATGGCAGCAAACTGTTTGGAAGTAACTGTGTCGTACTTCTCAACATAATTATACAGCTTCAGATATCTGAATCTGTCTGATTTAATCATCTTACGCAATACATCCCGACAACTGTTGATAAGTATCGTAAGAGACTCATCCTCATTATCATATATTTGCAGATATTTTTTCCCTGCTTCTTCAACAGTAATTTTGCTGTCCCATCCTCTGTCCACAATCCCTTCAAAGGGAAGATAAACAAACTGTGTCAGTATTAATCCGTCAATTTCGTTAAACGGACTGTATTCCATGGGTATATCACCGCGCCAGTCAAGATAATCAAGAATATCAGCCATTACCGTTCTTCTCCAATACTACATAATATATTTCCCTGCCAAAACAAGCACAAGCATATGCAGAGGATAGTATATATATGCAAAAAACTTCGGGAATCTTCCTCTGCTGCCACCATAACCCGCAACAAACAACAATGCAAGAAGCGCAGGCATTTCTATACTACTGCTGTCAAAAATAAGTATTACTGCTGCCGCCGTATATCTTAACACGTTGCTTTGTATAACATATATATTATTCCGGACTGCATTACATGGTGCTTTGCCCGCAACGGACTGTGAAATGGTGGGAATATATATATGGGGGCTTGTTACGTAAAATACGCATCCTAACAAAACACATTTATATGAATATTCCAGACCAAACATATAGGAGACATAAGCTCCTGCTGCTGCGGCACAAATCGAAATAACCGCTCCCCCTGCTCCCATATACCTGCAGCGTGATATTACCCACAATACCAATAAGGTGATGCAGAAAGTGAACAGAATATTCTGATGGGCGTTTCCTGTCAATGTTCCAAAATTAAGAAGATTGTAAGGTATTTCAGATATCAGTGCCAAAACCAACATTTGAAACCAGTATTTCTTAAAGGATTTTGTATAATGAAACCCTTCCGTCAAAAGAAAACAGAATATGGGGAATGCCAGTCTCCCTATTCCACGCATTAAATAGTATGCCGGAACCGGTAGTCCTTTATCCGCAAATGCCCTGGCCAAATGGTCCATCGACATTGTAATTATAGCTGTCCACTTCAAAAAAGTGCCTGAAAAGCTTATTTTAGCATTCATTAGTTCTACCTTTCTGGGAATAATTTTATCACAAAAAGAAAAAGAATACAGCATATTTTTTACCAAATATGTTATAATTAGGAAAAATTACAAATAAAAAAGAGGTTTTTGTCAAAATGTATCATTATGAAACACATCTGCATACAAAGGAAGCCAGTGCCTGTGCCGGTACTGCCGCATGTGAGTATCCGGCTTTTTATAAATCCCAGGGCTTTGACGGTATATTTGTTACAGACCACTTTTTCAACGGAAACACTGCAATTCCCAGATATCCCAATGACTGGGAGCGAATGGTAAACGAATTCTGTATGGGCTATGAACATGCCAAAGCGGCAGGAGATGCTATTGGTTTCCCTGTTTTTTTCGGTTGGGAATCCAATTATCAGGGGGATGAGTATCTCATATACGGTCTTGATAAGGAATGGTTATATAATCATCCGGACATTCTCACATGCAGCCGCAGCGAGCAGTATGAAATGGTTCGCCGGGACGGGGGACTGGTAGTGCAGGCACACCCTTTCAGGGAGCGTAGCTATCTTAATACTATCCGCCTCAATCCCAACACCTGTGATGCCATGGAGGCATATAATTCCGGAAATCCCACCATCCAGAACCGCAATGCGGAATTATACTGCAGGGAACACAATATATTTATG
>JBJEND010000203.1:0-7456 GCA_051880015.1 Butyrivibrio sp.
AGGTGGTGTGGAAGGACGGATAATCAACTAATGATTATCCTCCTATCCGATTGCATTAAATAATTATATGTGGTATCATTAATTAGCTTTTTGAAAAAATGTAATATAGGAGAAAAATGTGGGACATACTAAAACAGATTATAAGAACAGAATACATCTTATTGATACCATAAGGGGCGTAATTATCATCGGTGTGGTAGCTTACCATACCCTGTTTGATTTATACAGCATGTACGGAGTTCCCGTGGACGGCTTTTTATTCCATCCCTTTATTAATTTTATCAGGGATTTCGGTGCCGGAATGCTTGTGTTTATTTCAGGTATTTCCTGCCATTTATCCCATTCCAATTTAAAGAGGGGAATACAATGCATGATTGTGGCGTTGGGATTTACCCTGTTTACATATTTTACCATGCGGGAAAACTTTATTTTCTTCGGAATACTCCATTTGCTAAGCATATGTATGTTAAGTTATACTTTTATGAGAAAGCCGGTTGAGAAAATCCCGGGATTTGTTGCACCGATTTTATTTGTGCTGTTTCTTTTTGTTTTCGGTCTCCCAAGCGGATATCTGGGATTCTTCGGAAAACATCTTATAGAGCTGCCGGAGCATGCCGGAAATGTTTTTTTGTACTGCCTGGGGCTTCCCTGGGGAGGAAAACTGTACTCGGCAGATTATTTTCCGCTGATTCCCTGGATACTTCTTTTTTACTGCGGCTGTATTTTAGGAAAATATTTTAAAGAGGGCAGAATTCCTAAGTTTTTCTATAAAGATATATTACCGCCGGTTACTTTTGTGGGCACAAAGACAATTTTCATATATGTTCTGCACCAGCCTGTGGTATACGGAATTTTATATGTTATTTTCCATTTTATTAACAAGTAGTATCAGGAGATAAGGACAATATGACACTTTACGAGACCATAGAAAATAATGCAGCTGCCAATCCAAAGGGGATTGCCTGCAGGTATTTTAAATACAACATGACCAACGAAGAACTTTTAGGACAGTCTGACAGTGTGGCGGCCTCTCTTGCTGCGAAAGGAATACACAAAGGAGACAGAGTGGGAATATGCCTGCCCAATTCACCGGTGCTTCTGGCTGTGCTGTTTGGTATTAATAAAATAGGAGCGGCAGCGGTGATGCTGAATCCTAAGTCCCCTGCCAATGAACTTTCAAGGCAGCTTAATATGACTGACTGTAAATTATTGTTCTTTTCAAGAATTTCCATAATGTCTGTTATGAAAATGCAGGACGGAGCTGACAGGACATATGTATGTGTGCCCATTATGCCCCATTTTCCTGTTCATATTAAACTGTTCCTTGCCAAAACCATATTGAGCCACAGTAGTATTGAGCAGTTTAAGTCAAAATATGAAAAAGCATATACCTATAAGGAATTTCTGGGAAAGGCTGCGGAATGTAACAAAATATCAGACGATAAAAGCGATGCGGTAATCATATTCAGCGGAGGAACCAACGGCACATTTAAAGCAGTGGTACATTCCTCTGAATCCTTTGAAAAATCCGCCATAAACTGTCTGGAGACGGAAAAACCTCTTCCGGACAACGTTACAATGTTAGCAATTCTTCCGGCATTTCATATTTTCGGAATGACTGTTGCCATATATCTGCCCTTATATGCAGGGGGAACGGCAGTGCTTGTTCCTGTGTTTAATCTTGGTATAGTCACCGGGATAATTAAAAAGGAATGCCCCGGATTTTTCCCCGGAGTACCCACTATCTTTGAGCGGCTTATGGAATACCCTGCATTTATGCGTTTAGCCAAAAAAGGCAGACTTAATTTCAGCAATTTCAGACATGGATTTGTGGGAGGAGACAATCTAACGGATGAGGTCAGGGATAGATTCAACAAAATCATCAGAGATAATGGCGGTACAGGATATATTTCCATGGGATATGGCATGAGCGAATGCTGTCCTGTATGTGTCAATAACAGGGAGAGCGGATATAAGGAATCCATAGGTATTCCTTTTGAAGATATGGACATCCGTATTCTTCAGGAACAGAGTGATACACAGCTTTCTGAAGGGGAGACGGGAGAGATTACCATTGCTTCCAGTTACCTTATGAGCTATGGATTTGATGAAGAGGGAAATATAACAAAGCCTTATCAGGGAGAAGACGGAAAATACTGGTACAGAACCGGGGATATAGGTTATATGAAAGAGGGAATACTGTATTACAAGTGCCGCCAGAGAAGAATAATAAAGGTTTCCGGCAATACGGTATTTGCTTCTTCAATAGAAAAAATTCTTAAAGACAATCTGGATATTGCCAAGGCGGCATATGTTGTGCCTGTTCCCCACAGTACAAGGGGATATGGTGCCTTTGCATTTGTAGTAACAGGACAGGAGATAAATGACGAAGAACTTCTGGTGGCAGTACGCAATGTTTGCCGTAACAGAATGATACCCTACGCAATTCCTGTGGGTGCTGCCCACATTGGGGAGAATGAAATTCCCTATACTGCTGTGGGTAAAATATCCTGGGGACGTCTGGAGAAAAGGGCAGCGGAATTAATGAAACAATGAATTTTTTTTGAGAAAACGCGCATACTGAATTTAGCTGTATTACAGCAATTCTTTATTTGGAGGTGCAATATGACTGATTTGGGATGCTGCGTAGACTTCTGTAAACATAACGAAGACAACAAATGCTGCAGAAGTGATATCAAAGTAGGCGGAACACATGCTACAGAGCCTGAAAATACTTTCTGTTCTTCATATGAGGAGCGTGTGAGTGACAGTGTAAGCAACGCCTGCTGTAAACCTAACCAAAAGCTTCAGATTAGCTGTGAGGCTGAAAATTGTGTTTATAATGAGAACCGTAACTGTACGGCAGAGCATATTGATGTAGGCCGTTCCGTAGTACAGGGTAAGACAGAATGTTCTACATTCAGAATGAAAAAATAGCTTTTCCGGGAAATCACATAAAGTGATTTCCCTTTTTCTATGGGTGTTTATAAATAATGCTTGAAAAAATACAGTTTTACTGTAAAATTATATTTGGAATATTTTGATATAAATTTAGAGAGGAAACATATAAAATGATTTGTGCAAATAACGTCACTCTTAGAATCGGGAAAAAAGCATTATTTGAAGATGTTAATATTAAATTTTCTCCGGGTAACTGTTACGGACTTATCGGTGCCAACGGTGCGGGTAAATCTACTTTCCTTAAAATACTGTCAGGACAGCTTGAACCAAGCAAGGGAGATGTAACAATGTCTCCGGGTGAGAGACTTTCATTTCTTGAACAGGATCACTTTAAGTATGACTCATATATGGTATTGGACACTGTAATTATGGGTAATGAAAGACTTTACCAGATTATGAAGGAAAAGGATGCTATTTATGCCAAGGAGGATTTCACTGAGGCTGACGGAATCCGTGCAAGCGAGCTTGAGGGAGAGTTTGCCGAGATGAACGGATGGGAAGCCGAATCAGACGCAGCAATGCTTCTTAACGGCCTTGGGGTGGATACCGGTCTCCATTATAAACTGATGTCAGAATTAAACGGAAATGAGAAGGTTAAGGTTCTGCTTGCAAAGGCACTTTTCGGTAATCCGGATATTCTTCTTCTGGATGAGCCCACCAACCACCTTGATCTTGATGCCATTGCATGGCTGGAAGAATTCCTTATTAATTTTGAAAATACGGTTATTGTTGTATCCCATGACCGTTATTTTTTGAATAAGGTATGCACACAAATTGCGGATATTGACTATGCCAAGATTCAGTTATATGCAGGTAACTATGATTTCTGGTATGAATCCAGTCAGTTGATGATAAAACAGATGAAAGAAGCTAACAAAAAGAAAGAAGAGAAGATTAAGGAATTACAGGAGTTCATCCAGAGATTCTCTGCCAATGCTTCCAAATCCAAACAGGCTACTTCAAGAAAGAGAGCCCTTGAGAAAATTGAACTGGAGGATATCAGACCTTCCAGCAGAAAATACCCTTATATAGATTTCAGGCCCTTCCGTGAAATCGGTAATGAGGTCCTGACCGTTGAAGGCTTAAGTAAAACCATTGACGGCGTAAAGGTTCTGGACAATATTTCATTTATCGTTAATCATGATGATAAAATTGCCTTTGTAGGAGCTGACGAACTGGCCAAAACCACTCTTTTTAAAATACTTGCAGGAGAACTGGAACCGGACGAAGGAAGTTATAAATGGGGTATTACAACTTCCCAGGCATATTTCCCCAAGGATAATACGGCAGAATTTGACTGTGAGGATACTATTGTGGACTGGCTTATGCAGTTTTCACCGGAAAAGGATGTAACATATGTACGCGGATTCCTTGGCAGAATGCTTTTTGCCGGAGATGACGGCGTTAAGAAAGTCAAGGTGCTTTCAGGTGGAGAGAAGGTAAGATGCCTCCTTTCAAAGATGATGATTATGGGTTCTAATGTGCTTATTCTCGATGAACCTACCAACCATCTTGACATGGAGTCAATAACGGCACTTAACAATGGATTGATAAAATTCCCCGGTGTTGCATTATTTTCATGTCATGACCATCAGTTTGTACAGACTACAGCCAATCGTATCATGGAATTTGTCAATGGAAAACTTATAGATAAGATTACCACATATGACGAATACTTAGAGAGCGATGAAATGGCCCGTAAGAGACAGGTATATACTGCAGATGCGGAAGAGGATAATAATTAAACTTTAAAGGAGGATTACATATGGAAAGTAGTTCTCAGAATATAATTACCGGGACGGGAATAATTCCTCCCCATATATCAATAATAAAAAATGACAGCTACATTATGGGAAGCCATAAAACAGAAAAAGGATATATTTTTTCCTATTCATCTTCCAATCCTACGGTTAAGCTTCTGCTTTTTTCAGAGGATTCCAGAGAAGCGGATATGACCATAGTTCTGGATTCCTCATATAAAACAGGAGATGTATTTTCGGTTTTGATAAAAGGAATTAATCTGGATTCATATATGTATATATATGAAGACGGAGGATTTTTAGTGTCTGACCCATATGCAGAGTGCCTTAAATATTCTGACTATGAAGTAATGGCCGGGGTGCCTTATGCAGTTATAGGCAGAAGCAGGTTTAACTGGAAGGATGACAGGCCTTTGGGGTATTCTGCAGAGGAACTTATAATGTATAAAATTCATCCAAAGGGATGGACGGCAAACAAATTTTCCAAGGTCAGGAATAAGGGAACATTTAAAGGCATTACGGAGAAAATTCCCTATCTTCTTGAACTGGGGATTAATGCTGTAGAAATTATGCCGGTATATGAATTTGTTCCGGATGGTTTCAGGGATAACTACTGGGGATATTCGGGGGGATTCTATTTTACCCCGAAACAGGACTATTGTGCCTGTAAGGGAAAACGAACCGACTATACCGTAGAGTTTAAGGAAATGGTACAGAGGCTTCATGCAAACGGAATAGAAGTTATATTGGAAATGTTTTTCCCTTCGGATATTTCCCCTTCATTTATTGATGACTGTATACGCTTCTGGCGGAGGGAATACCATATAGACGGAGTGCATTTGATATGTGATGAAAGGGCAAGACTTTTTATTGCAAAGGATGATTTTATCAAGGATGTAAAACTGTTTCATACCAACTGGGATGCGGACAGCTCCAATTCCAATCTCTATGAATATAATGAAGGTTTTATGGAAACGGCAAGAAGACTCCTTAAGGGTGATGAGAACCAGCTTATGCCTTTTTTATATGCGCTGCGTAAACATCCAATCCATGCGTCCAATGTTAATTTTATAGCTTACAATAATGGATTTACCCTTGCAGATTTGGTAAGCTATGATCATAAGCATAACGAGGCCAATAATGAGGGCAACAGGGACGGCAAGGAGTTTAATCTGAGCTGGAATTGTGGGGCAGAAGGTCCTACGTCAAACAGAAAAATTAAGGATTTGAGACTGAAGCTTATGAAGGATGCAATAGCAATGGTATTACTTTCCCAGGGTGTTCCCATGATATATGCCGGAGATGAATTCGGCAACAGTCAGTCAGGTAATAATAATTCCTATTGTCAGGATAATGATTTAGGCTGGACTGACTGGAGTGCATTAAGACGCTACAGGGGATATTTTGAGTTTGTTAAGAAGCTTATTGCCTTCAGAAAAGACCATAAGGTGCTTCATATGTCCAAGGAACCCATGCTCATGGATTACCGTTATTACGGATATCCTGATATGTCCTTCCACGGAAGCAGACCCTGGTATCCGGAGATGGAACATTATAACCGTCACATAGGAGTAATGCTTTGCGGAAGGTATGCAGCCGAAGAAAGTAATGTATATCTGGCATTTAATCTTCACTGGGAGAAGCACGAGCTGGCACTTCCCAATATCAGCGGACGGATATGGAAGGTTGAGTTTAATACGGAAAATGCAGGAGATAATAATCCGATAAACAATAATTTTCTTACAATAGGTCCAAGATCCGTTATTGTTCTTACAGATGAAAAAAACAGTTGAAAAAATAGTAATATTAGTATAAAATGGTGAGAGACAAATTCTAAGGAGGTATACCAATAAATGGTAACAGCAGGTGATTTTAAGAACGGTATCACAATCGAGATGGATAACAATATCTGGCAGATTATTGAATTCCAGCATGTTAAGCCGGGCAAAGGTGCAGCTTTTGTCAGAACTAAATTAAAAAATATCAAGAGCGGCGGCGTTGTTGAGAAGTCTTTCAGACCTACAGAGAAGTTCCAGCTTGCTCATATTGATAAATCAGAGTATCAGTATCTTTATTCAGACGGAGAATTTTATTTCTTTATGAATACAGAGAACTTCGAGCAGATTCAGCTTGATGAGAACAGTGTAGGAGATTCTTTAAAATTCGTTAAGGAAAACGATATGTGTAAGCTTTGCTCATATCAGGGAGAGGTATTTGCCATTGAGCCTCCTATGTTTGCAGAGCTTGAGATTACAGAGACAGAGCCGGGTGTTAAGGGCGATACTGCAACAGGCGCTACCAAGCCGGCAGTAGTGGAGACAGGAGCAACTGTTTATGTTCCTCTTTTTGTTAACCTTGGAGACAAGGTTAAGATTGATACCAGAACAGGTGAATATCTTTCAAGAGTCTAAGATTTATTATTTTATAAGATGTGAATCGGGCTGCATCATGCAGCCCGGATTTTTCTTTTATTCGTGTTAATCAATTTTTTCCCAATTAACTTATTTGTAGTATAATCCTATGCCTGCCGGGGTTGAAATAGATGAAAGGATTATAAAATGGAATATGAAGCTTTTATTACAGCACTTAGGGACCGTGTAGCAGAACTTTGCCCCAATGACAGTGTTATTATTGAAAAAGTTACCAAAAACAACGGTTTTGAACTGGATGGAATAATTATTAGGAAGACTAACTATTAAAAGTCAAGCCTTAAAATGATATTTTTTGAATAAAGT
>JBJEND010000204.1:0-1612 GCA_051880015.1 Butyrivibrio sp.
GACCGTCTTTTTCCATCTTCTCTCAGGATCCGGAGTTGTTCTGGAGTGAGTTGACTGAGTGGAATACCGTACATTTTCCTCACAGCATCATTTACATAGTAATCTCCCACGGTTTACTCCTCCTTTACTCCTCCCATCATGGATCTGAGGTTATTTGCATTGAGATTAGGAAACGGATTTTCTCCATCACCCTGAATATTCTCCAAACTATAAGGATCAGCCTGTTTTTGAGCCTCTTTTTTCTGCTTTTTGATCTTCTCCAATACCTCTTTCGGGTTATCAACAAAAGGTAAGAGTGATAACAGGGTTTCATCATCCACTTTTCCATCCAGTTTACATACCACATCCACAATCTCTGTGATATTTGCCGGGATATTACGCTTAAACTCGATCTTTACTTGTCTCATATCCACATCTTTCCCGGTAATTACTCTCAGAGGTACAGATAACACCTCAATGAGCTGTCTGATAGCCTTATCCATCTTACGCTCTTTTGTGATACACTTTGTTTCCAACCCAAAGAGCTTAAAACGGATAGCCACACCAGAGAGATTTCCTGCAAAATTCTCATCTGACAGATCAGGAACCTGAGCAAATTTGTGTATATTCTTCTCCAGTCTCTCTAAATGGCTGTTAATGGCATCTGTCTGGATCTCTTTTGTAACAAATCTCATATCTCCGGCATCTGTTACCTCCACAATACCCTCCTCTTTGAGCTTCTGGAGGCTGTCCCCGTTCATTACCATGTCCTTAATCACCAGATAAGCATTTCTGAAAGCCTCAAACTCATCTGAAATATCACTCATTACCCGGTCATAATCGTTCACAAGACTCTCAATCTTCTCCAGATCACTCATCTCCTCAGCGTTGTTATACAGAGTAATAATGGGTATTTTACCGTAAATATGGGATTTCTCCTCAACAAACTGAAAACCGCTCACAGAGCCCGGAGAAACACTATCATCAGTCCTCTTAAACAGCTCCATCTTTGTAGCACTCCATACCTCAGCATACATGGTACTTTTATCTGTATCCTCTGTATCAATCACATACAGACGAATTTTGTACTGAGCTTTCTTTGATGAGCTATCATCATAGACAATAATTACATCCTCCGGGTGTAGCTTTGTGATACGGGTTTTGCTCTCCTCATCCTGATATACTAACAGGTGAGACAGGCTCTTAATCATAGCCTCTTTTCCCCATTCCATGAAAAGATCATCCTTATAGTTATCCATAAAGATACCATTGAGCTCATCCTGTACGGCGGTATCTGTCCCTTTGATCTCATCCAGATCCACTCCCACATCAGCCTCAGCCGTTTTACTTCCTGCTGAGGTATTGGCTTTCTCTGTATAGTTTATAGTGACAGGATTACCCAGAAAATAGCCCACTGTAGTATCAATAATCTGTCCACAGAAATCATTTGCAATTTTATTACACGGCTTATTCTTATCCAGACGTTTCCTCTTTAAGATCTTAGCCTTTCCCTCATAGATCCTCTGATACTTTTTGTACTTAGGTGCTACTTTCTTTAAATGGTAATCCACCAGATCATTTAACAGAGAGGCACTAAAGCGGCTCTCTATAATCTCAATGTTTATATTCCCAT
>JBJEND010000205.1:0-7379 GCA_051880015.1 Butyrivibrio sp.
GGTTAATTATTTCTGCTGTAGAAAACTCATTGCTAAAATCCGCAATGGGAGCTTCATTAAGATTAACAAGGAAACTTACTCTGTCATCCGACCAGCTGGGCTCCCTTACTACTTCAGTAAGGGAACGGACATACTCCGCCGTCATTTTAAGATTGGACAGGGTAAAATGTGTAAGCTGATCACAGTTATGACTTCTGTATGCGATAATAGGGCCATAGCCGCCTCTGTAAGTCTCAACTCCGGAAACAGTGTCATATCCGGGAGTGAGAGGATACTCAGTAATATTACCGGGCCACTTTACAATATCAGAATCAGTCAGAGTCCTTCCACTGTTATTGGAAGAGCTTCCGTTGGACCAGATTTTAATGTATTCAGGCATAACCTCTATCTTAAATTTACGGTATGCCATATCACCATAGTAAGTACCGGCTGTGGCAATAAGCTGAACTCCGCTGATATTTGCAGATTCAAAAGTGTATCCTGAACTGTTATGGTGAAGATAGTATGAATTAACATTGTTAAGCTTAAATAATTTAATATATGTGCCTTTGCCACTATCGTTATACTGAAGGAATACAAGATATCCGTTAATATACTGGCTTCCTGAATAGCTTCCCGTTATTGAACAGTTAACAAGGAAACCTATTCCGTCAAGTGCATCATAGGCAGAACCTTCCGCAATGGTAAACTCTATTGTTTTCTTTGTTGCCTGACTGTTGGGAAGGAAATTAAAATCCTTATATCCGCTGGTTCCGTATCCGTAAAAATCCATTGTGGCACCATTGTTGCCGGTCTTAATATGGTTGGACAGGCTGTTATACGAATTATCGCTCTGGGAACCGGTAAGCTCTATATACATATTCTGGGATGCGTTGACTTTTCTTGTGGTGGAATGGTCATAAGTCCACCAGGAAAAACTGTTCTGGGATGTGGAGGCATTGGCATCCACCTCAACAAATGAGATGGCATCTCCTTCTATGCCTCTCTCCGCCAAAGCCGCAGTGAGCTCATCCTTAAAATCCGAATAATTAATCTTGGTATTGCCTACAGCAAGAGCTACCTCTGACTTAGGCTTAATATTTACAGTCAGTGCCACAGTCTCATTGGCACTAACAGGCATTATCCTGCCAAACAAAGATACAGACAATATTGCACCCGCAAGTATTCCGGTTATTCCTGCCGCAATTTTTCTGAATAATCTTCTCTTCCTGTTTGTTTGTATTTTCATATAGTGTACCTCCCACACATGATACATTATCCTTGTGTAAAATACTTTTGTCTGATTATACAATACTAATGGATACAAAAGAGACACAAATCCCCCCCTTCTTTATATACATCCTGCCGATGCACATAAAAAAGGAGGGATACGCTCTCATCATTATATTAAATCATGTTTTAATTATTCTTCAAGAACCCCATGTGTAAGCTCGCTCCAGCTATACTGCGTCATATATTCTCCCCTGTAAGCATTAATGGCATAGGGCTTGCCTGCAAGATAATCAAAATAATCACAGTCAATTCTATCCGGAACAATTCCGATTTTCCCCCACTGCCTTATAAGAACATCCTCACAGTTCAGGCTGTCAAAAACATCAGTCAAATCAACACGGATTTTCTTAAGGTAGGAATTATGGGTTGCATCATCTTCATCATTTTCCCAAAGCACACTCATAATCTCTCTGTTGCTGCACAGTGCTCCCTGCCTGTCCACAAGATATGCTAACAGTTCTCTGGTTTTGTTATATCGGAACTTTATGGGCTTATTATCATAGAAGACTTCAAAATTTCCAAAAGCTCTTACTCTGATTTTTCTGGTGTTTTCCACAGGCAAGGGATGACGGAGGTTTTCCATTTCGGTCTTTATCCCTTCAGGCGTCACCGGTTTAAGCACATATCCGCTGGCATGAAGTTTAAAAGCATCTTCGGCATATTCTCCATATCCCGTTGTAAAAATAATATTAATTTGTGATTTAATTTCTTTGAGCTTCTTTGCCAGAGTAATACCGCTCATGTCACGCATGCGGATATCAAGAAATGCAATATCACATCCGTTTTGGCGGACATATTCCAATGCCTCAGTACATTCCCTGAATCCCATAACTTCACAATCTTTTACAACATCTTTAATGGAATCTACCAGTCCCTCTAATGCAATTTTCTCATCATCTACCGCAATTATTCTCATTAAATCATCTACCGTGTTTCTTTAATATATTTATCCAGTTCGTCTTCCATAATCTCAAAGGTTACAATACCTGTATCCGTAATAAGACGGTGAAATTCTACAGCATCAAATTTATCTCCCAGCTTGGTTTCAGCCTTTTCCCTTAAGTCACGCATTTTGATATGTCCTACGGTATAAGGAATAAGCAGTCCAGGATCAGATATGAGAATTTCATATATCTCATCAGAAGTTTCCCCATCAATTCCGTAATCAGCACAGTATTCTGCGCATTCATCTCTGTCCCAGCCTTCATAGTTAATTCCCAAATCAATTCTGGATTCAAGTATATATCCAAACATGTCATCCAAAACCATTAACTCCGTCAGTTTCTCACTGCATCCGCCCAAAACATATGACCTGTCGGCTGCATATTCGGCATATCCTTCAGTAAAGCCAATAAAACTGACAATCTTGCAGGCATCCGGAATATCTTCATTTCCAAACACACTTGTATAATAGTAAAGATGTCCCGGAAATCCTTCATGGGCAAGTGTACAGTACATACTTGTAAAGTCATCGCCAAACGCTGAACGATTCACCTTGATGGAATTATAATCAAGTTTATCCAGTCTTGCCGTAAGATAATATGCCAGAGTTCCTTCAATCTCCGTAGCCTCACTCTGATACTTAACTACAAATTCTTTGGTATATGGTTCAGGAAATTCCCGGCTTACCTTATCCGCCAGAAATTTCAGTATTTCTTCAGCAGATTCCATTTCAAAATCCAGATTATAATACTGGTCAAGCAAATCAGTGTCATCATCAAGAAGTTTACCGTAATCCACTATAAGTTCATCCATTTCATCATTAAGAAGTTCTATAATCTCATCAGGTTCCATATCGGTGGAAGACTTTTCCTTAATGATTGCTGTATAATATTCCTTACCATTTTCATACCAGCAAAGGCCTTTATCATTTTTGCCGGTGCCCTTAAGCTTGGTAAGAGTATCAACAATATCTCTGTATGCCGCATTAAAATATTCTTCCACATACTGCTCATTAACAGTTATGTATTCTTTTTTCTTATCTTCCGGTATATCGAGCTCGGATATTTTTTCCTCAAAGGATTCAATCATAGGATTATTATCTGCCTCAAGATATTTATTGCATATATCTATATTCATATCAGCACAGAAATCCGGCATAAAATATCCTTCCTCAGACTGCATACGGACAAATTCCAGTATCTGTCCCATATACCTTTTGGTATCCTTAACCAATTCAAGATACATCTTTACATCTTCTTCATCTTCGAAAGTAAACTCAATAAAATTAACTGTCATATTGGCAGCCACACCCGAATTGGGGCCAAATAAATTAGTTAATTTCGCATAACCCGAATAGGCATCCTGCTTTTCAAAATAGGCCGTAAGTGTAGCAAGAGATAACTGCTGCCTTTCAGTAAGAAGTGATGAATCAAACTCTTTAAGTTTAGAAAGAGTATCTTTGAACCACTGTTCACCTTCACTTATTGTATCCATATCGAAATCTCCCATGGTATACCCGTCTATTGTTATACCGTATTTTTCCGGGTCCGATACAGTAAAATGAATGTTAATCAAATCATCACTAAGCATCTCTACAAACAGTTCATCACAGTACTCATCAAATTCCCTCTGTTCCCGATGCTCATCAGTCTCTGTTTTCCTGCATGCCGATAATGAAAATATCATTGCAGCAGAAAGTAACAGTGCAGTTATTCTTGTAATTTTTTTATGTGTATGCATTCCTTTCTCCTTTTTCTGATTATTATAGAATATAACACCATCATACCATATTCCTTTCTTTTGTAAACAGTGTATTTGCAATCTTTATCTATTTACATCTCAAAAAACTTTGATATAATAAACAGGATATATATTAAATAATAAGGAGAATTACCATGAGTCAGACAGTGGAAATCAGATGGCATGGCCGGGGCGGTCAGGGTGCCAAAACAGCGGCGCTTCTGCTGGCAGATGTAGCCTTTAAGACCGGCATGTATGTACAGGGTTTTCCGGAATACGGACCGGAACGTATGGGTGCACCTATCACAGCTTATAACCGGATCAGCGATACCCCTATCCGTGTTCATTCCAATATTTATACCCCCCGGTATGTAGCGGTAGTTGATGAAACTCTGCTGGAAGCCGTAGACGTAACCGCAGGATTAAAAGCAGAAGGCGGAATTATAATTAATACCAGTCGTCCCAAGGAGGACATTCTGCCACACTTAAAAGGCTATACCGGCAGGGTATATACCATAGACGCCAGAAAAATATCACTGGAAGCTTTAGGAAAATATTATCCCAACTCTCCCATGCTTGCAGCAGTTGTTGCAGTTACCAAAGTTATGGATGAGGAAGCATTTCTTAGGGAAATGGAGCTCTCCTTCCGGCACAAATTTGCCAAGAAGCCGGAAGTTATTGAGGGCAATATGAAAGCTTTAAGGATGACCCTGAAGGAGGTGCAGTAATATGGCAACGGATATTTCCAAAATAACAGAAAAAAGTAAATGGCAGGATATTACCCCGGGTAATCAGATTTATGGTGCAGGAACCTCAAGGGAATTTAATACAGGTGAATGGAGGACCCAGACTCCCGTATGGAATCCTGAAAAATGCAAACAGTGCCTGTTGTGTGTACCGGTATGTCCGGACAGTTCCATTCCCGTCAATGACTGCAAAAGGACGGATTTTGACTACAATCACTGCAAAGGCTGCGGTATCTGTGCAAAAGTATGTCCATTTGATTCCATAGCAATGAAGGAGGGACAGTAATATGGCAATTCGTGAACGTTTATCCGGCAATGAAGCTATTTCTCTTGCAATTAAACAGATTAACCCCGACGTCATGCCGGCATTTCCCATTACCCCGTCTACTGAAATCCCGCAATTTGTGGCTAACTATATAGCCAACGGCAAAATGGATACTGAATTTATTCCGGTGGAAAGCGAACACAGCTCCATGAGCGCCACCGTGGGTGCGTCAGCAGCCGGTGCCAGAGCTTTAACCGCCACCTCTTCCTGCGGCCTTGCACTTATGTGGGAAGAATTATATGTAGCTGCTTCCAACCGTCTTCCGCTGGCTTTAGCTTTAGTCAATCGTGCTCTCTCCGGTCCGATTAATATTAACTGCGACCATTCCGACAGCATGGGTGCCAGAGATACAGGCTGGATTCAGATATATGCAGAGAATAATCAGGAAGTATATGACAACATGATACAGGCATTTCGTATTTCCGAGCATAAGGATGTCATGCTTCCCATAATGATATGTCAGGACGGTTTTATTACCAGTCATGCGGTAGAAAATATTGAGTTGCTGGAAGATGATGTTGTTAAAGGGTTTGTAGGTGAATATGAACCGGAAAATTATCTGTTAAATTCCAAACAGCCAATGGCACTTGGTCCCTATGCCGTATCCAATTACTACATGGAAACCAAAATGGGACAGCGCACCGCCATGCACAACGCCCGACAGGTCATTCTGGATGTTGCCAAAGAATTTGCTGCCATTTCAGGACGCAGCTACGGATTTTTTGAAGAATACATGCTGGAGGATGCAGAATATGCAGTATTAATTATAGGTTCTGCTGCAGGCACCTGCAAGGATGCCATTGATTCCCTCCGTGCAAGAGGCGTAAAAGCAGGCTTATTAAAGCTTCGTGTTTTCCGCCCGTTCCCGGCAGAGGAAATAGCTGCTGCCCTCTCCCATTGTAAAGCTGTTGCAATTATGGATCGCGCCGACAGCTTCAGCGGCAACGGAGGCCCTTTGGGAGCGGAGGTATCCCAGGCGCTTTACAATGCTCATTCAACCGTTTCCGCAGTGAATTATATTTACGGTTTAGGCGGCCGTGATATCAGGGTTGAGGATTTTGAAGACATATATTCCCGTCTCGAAAAAATCGCGGCAACCGGAGAGATTACAGACCAGTTTGATTACATAGGTCTGAGAAGATAAGGAGGGACAAATATGGCTGAACAGTATAATTTCAAAGAAATAATGAATAAACCGGAACGTCTGGCTCCCGGTCACAGGATGTGTGCCGGCTGTGGCGGAACCATAGCTGTCCGTGCCGTTCTCCGTGCATTGCATGAAGGAGATAAAGCGGTAATAGGTAATGCTACCGGATGTCTTGAGGTCTCTTCCTTTATGTATCCGTATACCGCATGGGAAGACAGCTATATACATAACGCATTTGAAAACGCCGGAGCAACTCTTTCCGGTGTGGAAACTGCCTACAACGTATTAAAGAAAAAAGGTAAGATTAATGATACCTATAAATTTATCACCTTCGGTGGTGACGGCGGAACCTATGACATAGGACTTCAATCCCTGTCAGGAGCCATGGAGCGGGGACATGATCTGGTATATGTGTGCTACGATAACGGCGCTTATATGAATACCGGTATTCAACGCTCTTCTGCTACTCCAAGATATGCAGATACAACCACCACTCCCGTTGGCTCAGAATCTGACGGAAAGCTTCAGGGAAGAAAAGATTTGGCTGCCATTATTGCGGCACACAATGTTCCATATGTGGCACAGACCACTTTTATAGGTAATTTTAAAGATATCCATACCAAGTCAGAAAAAGCCATATATACACCGGGTCCTGCATTTTTAAATGTTATGGCCCCCTGTCCCCGTGGCTGGAGATATGAGCCGGATGATATAATGAACATATGCAAACTGGCCGTTGAGACCTGCTATTGGCCTTTATTTGAGGTAATTAACGGCAGATGGATTCTGAATTATGAACCTAAGAAAAAGCTTCCTATAGAAGATTTTCTCAAAACCCAGGGCCGTTTTAAGCATCTGTTCAAACCCGGCAATGAGGCTTTAATCCAACAGTTCCAGGAAGAAGTGGACAGACGCTGGGAAGACTTACAGTATAACTGCTCACGGAATTAATTTAAAAAGGTGGAACACATTGAGGTTCCACCTTTAATTATTTCTCATCTTCCCTGAAAAGTCTCATACAAAAATTATACAGGGAATTCTGCCATACCATATTCTCATGTCCGCCTTCAGTATCATAGAAAATATGATTTATGTCTTTTTCATTCATTATTCTGTCCAAATCATATGTTACCCGGCCACACACATCATCTGACCTTCCCACTGTAAGCATAAGAAGTTTAAACTGGCCGTATTCATCATCAATTAC
>JBJEND010000206.1:0-7373 GCA_051880015.1 Butyrivibrio sp.
TCCTTCATGCAGCACTGACCGGGGGTGGTGTGCCAGCACACAAAACATCCTTTGCAACTGTTAATGTGTAAACTGCTTACCTCCATGCACCTGATGTCTACAGGCTCCTTTGCATTCATTCCCATAATAAATGCTTTTGTCAGGCGGAATGTATTACTCTTCTCCCCTTTGGGACTGGCGTTAATTACAAGAAGCTTCATTACAGTCCTCCTCCGATTTCATTTTACGCAAAAGGCTTTCCCCTATTTCATACAGCATATCCCCTATCTCCTTATCAGTAAATGAACAGGCTTTGGTGACACATAATGATGCAATTCCATGAGTATATATCCACAGATGGCGGTAAAACCTCCCGGCCTTTATTTTGTCTTTGCCAAATTCCTGCTCTATGGCCGTAAAAACACCCTCATGTTCTTTCTCAATATAATTCATAATTCCTGTCAAATCGGGAACATCCTTCTTCTTAGACATAAAAAGCAGTCGGAACAGTTCCGGCTCCTCTATTGAGAACCTTATGTACTGTATTCCCACTGTCATAAATGAAGAGGACTGTTTTACTCCCTCCTCCACATATCTGTTATATAATCCTGCTGCTGAATTAAACACCTCCTGCTGCACCTCTTCCATACTGTTAAAGTATGTAAAAACCGGTCTTGCAGAGCTGCCCAGTTTATCACCCAATGCTCTTGCCGTTAAGGACTGCAATCCGTCATTTCTCACAATATCCAATGCTGCCAGAACTATCTCTTCTTTGGTAAATTTGGCTTTTGGTGGCATAAAAAACTCCTCCTTGCTTATATTAAAACAAACGTTATGCAACATCTGTTTTAATATTAAACAAGGAGGATAGATTTGTCAATCCTTTTTTTCGTATTTTTCTTTCAGTCTTTCAGCCTCTGCTTTGGTTTCTTTCATATTATTTATGGCTTTGGAAAGCATGAGGGAGCCTTCATATGTATCATATGAAGGTTCACCGTTCAGGCTTTTAATGAGATAATTCAGTGCACTTTTGGCATCCTCAATATTTTTACTGATATCCTGAATGCCTTTTTGCCCGGAATCATATTTGCTCATATCAATTTTACCCAGATGATACAGGGATTGAACAAATGCCTCTTCCGTAAACAGCGGACTGGTCTCCAGCATATTGTTCCAACTATTCCAATCCTCGGATTCAAAAAATTTTATTGCATCCACATATGGTTTTAACTCCTCCGGATATGTGTCCGCCTGATTTGTAGTCTGACCGGGCTGATTATCCGGCACAGTTTTTTCTGTGCCGAAATGCTTAACTGCCATGTATATTCCCAGAGCAATAACACAGCCCAGACAGATTAATAATATTATTTTTGAAGTTCTGCTTTTAATCATTTACTTTCCCTTTTCATAATTTTATATACAATAACCATGCTTCCGGCCAGTATGCAGAACATCCAGTACAACAGCCTGTTATCACCTGTTATCGGCAAATCTCCTTTTCCATTGTCGCCGGACGGTTCATTTTGAGGAGGTATCTCCTCTTTGACTTTTTTAACCTCCAATGTACCAAGCTTATATATCAGTTCGTAATTTGAAGTGACATCATTGCCATCACCATCGGCAATCATAATGCTGTCTATTGTGTTATTGCTGATACCCACCTGTGTCTGAGAACCATTAACTGAAACTATGGCTGAATGGTTCTGTGCCAGGCCTGATTCATCTATGTAATTACCTGTTGCCTCATCAAAATACTTCGATGTTGTGTAGCCGTTACATACCAGTTCTGTGCCATCGTAATCTTTACTGCCGCTTTCAGTAATAACTACAATCTTTCGTTTGGTAATTTGGAAATTTTTAATCATGGAACCTGAATAGCTTCCCAGTCCTACGATATCAATGCCCGCCGTGCCCTCTTCAATATTGTCAAAATACCGGATTTCATAATCAATTCCTTCAGTGAGGACGTTACCGTGATATGTTATCTCCAGCTCCGGAGTAAGTTCAAATCCCGTATAAATATGTGTTTCGGCATCTCCGACTTTAATATCAAACTTTTTCTCTGTTTCGCCTGACGGAGTTTCTATATACTCTTCCATAACAGTTTTGCTGATACTGAATTCCGCTACTTCCGATGTGGCCTCAAAATAATTTACTGACGAATTTGAGGCTGCCTGAACATAGTAGCTGCCTACTTTAACCGGAGGATTGTCTAAAAGCTGCATATTCTCATCCATATATATGAAAGTTACGATGCCGTCTCCGTTGTAATTGTATGAAGGTACTACAGTTGCTCCATCATATTCCTTATCTTCACATGAAGTAATAACTATGGAAGAGACTGCTTTTGTGACATCCAGACTGCCTTTTTTCAAAGTAATATTATAACAGTCTGTTACGTCTTCTCCGTCTTTATCCCCTACCTGAATTATAACAGAGGTAATTAAATTATCACAACTTCCCACATTGGTAATGCTGCCTTTTATTACGCATTCAGTAATAACGTCAGATGGACCAGCCGAAGGATTGGCAAGCCCTTCATCAGGATTGGTATTGTTTATTTCATCATAGGCATTCTTAACAAGCGGAGTTCCATCGTATGTTTTATTGGCATCACCTGCTTTTAATGTTATGTTTCTCTTACTGATGGTAAATTCCAGTTCATCAACAGCCATTTTGTAATTATCGCCGTCACTGCTGCTTACCACCACTTTATACTCTCCGGCATTTTTCGGTTCGCCTTCAATGGCATCATACCTGTTACCCGGTGCCTTCTTATAGTATTTAAAGCCGAGTAGGGAAGCTCCCTCCGGATTTTCAATCAAGTCAATTCCGTTCACGCCGGTAAATTTAACATCCGGAGCTGTTACCTGTACTCCGTCATATATTTTATCCATTGTGTCCGTTTCAATGGACAGTTGTGCCTCTGCAGGAGTAACCTTCAGTGTGCCTTTTACATAACTAATATTGTAGTTTGCCGTTACATTTTCACCATCCTTGTTTCCCACACATATACATGCATTGCCGGGAATGTTATCACAAGTTCCCACATTGGTTATGGTTCCGGTAACCGTTACAGAAACTATCACGTCATTCAAAGCCAGTCCCTCATTAAGAGCGGTGTTGTTCTTGTCATAACCATTATTTACAAGGGGAGTGGAATCGTAGACTTTTTCGTCACTGGCAGCCACTATGGTAAGATTCCTCTTTTTGATTTCAAATGTCCTTTCCGCCTTATTAGCAGCATTATAGTTGCTTCCTGCTTCCGCACTTACAACTATCTTATACACGCCTGCATCCTTTGGTGCTCCGTCAAGTTTATCATAAACATTTTCAGCAGTCTGCTTATAATAGGTAAATACTACTGTTGATGCTCCTGCAGGATTGCGGATAAGATCCCTTCTGATATCTTCCTCAGAATCAGGAATCTTTACTCCAAGGTAGGATATTTCAGGATTGGAAGTTACTGCTCCGTCATATATTTTGTCCATATTCTCTGTTAATATGGTAAGTTCAGGTGTAGCCTTTGTTACCTCCAGTGTACCTTTTAAATAGGTGATATCATAGTTGTCTGTTACATCTTCTCCTGAATCCCTAATATGTATTTTGGCATCGCCTGCCACATTGTCGCTTTTTCCTACATTAGTCTGACTTCCCGTAACTTTTACCAAAGCGACCTTATCACCGGCAGCAAGGCCTTCATCCGGCTCTGTATTTGTTACATTGTATGAATCATTTTTAAGCGGTGTTTCATCATATACTTTTTTGTCACCGGCGGCCTGGATTGTAATTTTTCTCTTGGTAATTGTTACCGTCTGATATGGGGAAACATATTGTTTTATACCATTAATGTAAATTTCACATACATATACGCCGCTGTCTGCCACGTTTTTCAGCGTAATGATATTACTTGCAGAATCCTGTACCGGAATACTGTTTTTGTACCACTTATATGTGACCCCTGAAATACCTGACATATTGTAGTTCATTTCAAGAGTTGTGTTAAGCCCGTCATATACCAGTTCCACTAAACCATCGGAATCCCTGTTAACAATCACACCATCATGTTTCACATCCAGGGAACCGTTAAATTCCAAAGTTGCGCTGAAAACGCTTACTGTACTGTAATCTACATCCCTTTCACCATTGTATTCACCAAATTCATCCACTGTTATATCACTGGTATATTCACCCGGATAAACCTGTATGAAGCAGCTATAATTTCCCTCTTCTTTTATGTAAGCTGTAAAATCGTAGCTGTTAGCTGTCAGACAATCCTCTCCTGTCTTAACCAGAAGAACATCATAATAACTTCCTCCATAAGATATCCTGTCTCCACCGGTAATACTGCTGTCAATATCCGCCAGTGCCACTGCTCCTTCTGTTTCATCTGTCTTCTTTGCAAACATAACAGCATATGACGGTTTAACCACACTGGCAGGATTAGCGCCGGCATTTTCAGAAATTTCCGGAACCTTATCCCACTTTATAAGACCATATGGAGCAGTATCAGAGGATCCCATGGAAATCTTCGTTTCATCCACTGCCGAAAACTCTGCCTTTGTAATGGTGAACTCTTTGGCATCTGTAGTGAATTCATTGTAGTTGGTGGTCTGGGCTATGTGCGCCTTAACAAGGTATGTACCTGCTTCAGTGGGTATGGATGTTGTATATGTTCCTGCAACACCTTCATTTACTTTACAATACTGATAGGTTACGGCACCCTGCTCCGGATTATAGGTTACATAAGGTTTTACCCTTGCTTCGCCGTATTTCCAGCCATTAATAATAACATCCGCATTAAAATCTTTTCTTGAAATGTACAGTTTCTTTATTTCTGATGTTTTTACGGACATTCCGTTATCTTTTCTTGTTGCCGTCACCGTACACCTTACTTCATAGGCATTAGCATTAAATCCCACAGGCCACTTCATGGTATTATTGACAGAGTCTGATTCCATCGTTACATAAGAACCTCCCAAGGTCTTATATGCCCATGTATAAGTGTAGGTATAACCTTCACTGGTTACATTGTCATTAACAACATCCGGTGTAACCTGATATTTCGGTGCAATTTCCTCTCCATAACCAAATCCGAAATCATCCGGGTCATGATTGGTATTAATCTGCTCCATAGAAATCTTCAATGTAGGTGCAGCTGCCTGCAAAGTAACCGTAACTTCTGCATTTAATACATCTGATTCTGTAAGGCTGTGCTTTGCGGTTATGGCGGCTTTGTGAGATGTGTCAGTCATGGTTCCGGCGGTAATGGTAAAATAATCTGCCGATTCACTGTCTGCCTCTATGGATTTAACCTTATATCCCGTGGCGTTTTTCACAGTAACACCCAGCTCTGTATCTTCTTCTCCGGCAATGATTATATATTCATTTTTACCGGTTTCGTTTATGTATACGGGTTGTGTTATACCCGCCACTCCTGCCAGAGATACAGCATCCTCAGCCATTAACATGGTTACTTTGGCGGCACGGAGTGTCCTATATGCCACATCTGCCGAAGATGAAGAATACACTTCAGAACCCGCCTTAACATTTTTATATCCTTCATTGGATACAACGGAAGGTGTTACTGTTATTCCCACTGTATAAAGGCCTGCCCCGCTCTGTCTGATTAAATTGGAAAAATCATATTCCAATGTATCTGCATCCACTTCTACCGGAGCTCCCACGGCTGTACTATCCTTATAAAGCTTTAATGTATATATGTACGGGTCTACATTGCCTATTGAAGCTGCCCGGTTCCATATAATAGTACCCGGCCTTGACGCATCCCAGTACGGAGCCTTTGCATTCATAATTGACTGTTTTACCGTTAATTTTCCATTAACATACTTAATTTCATAATTATCGGATGTATAACCTGATGGAGTTATTATATATTCTTCCACATCACTTGTATTTGTGTAGCTGCATTCATATACTAATGTTCCCCCCAGAACACTCTTATTTTCGTCGGCAGCAAAACCATCATAGCTTACTGTATACAAAGGACTTACCGAACCATAGTTTACATATTTATCATCAGCAGTCACTTTAAGTTCTTTTTTCTCAATTACGCAATCATGTACAACTACAGCATCGGATGTAAGAGTGTACCTTTCTGCAAGATATCCTGTAAGTTGGATTTTTAGTGTAACTTCTTTATCCGTTCCCGCATCCTTACTGTTATATACGTTTTCGTCTGTTTTACTGATAACTTCAACACACACCAGATTGTTTTCCATAAGATACGTTTTATCCTCTGTTCTCAGGTTGTCTCCGTATTCAATTCCTTCGTATGATACTGAGCTCATATCCTTAAGATACCGGGTTTTGTCATAAACCTTTGGTCCTACTGTTATTCCTGTAACGGTAAGCTCATATTTTTGGATTGTAATTTTACCCGGTACGGCCGTAAATGTGTAATTATCAGAGGTCAGTCCGTTCAAATCCATATTGATGGTATATTCATCCGGTATTGAAACATTGGTTACATCATTACCGTCTGAATCTTTACATGAGAAAATAACATCTCCGTCTGAAACCTTTCCTGTAATGGTATCAAAGGTCTCATCATATACAAATCCCATGTAAGGATTATCTGTCCTGAGACTATATGCAGGAATGCTGTGAAGGTTATATGTTATCTCATAGCTTTCACCGTAAACCTTAATTTCTTTTTTCTCTACAGTCAATTTTCCGGCCACAAAGGATTCTTTGTAATTACTGTTGCTGTATCCCTCTGCATAGGCAACATTAATGGTATATTCGCCTTTATTACGCATTGCCGGAACTGCAGTATTATAATTACATGTAAATACCAGATTGTCGGACAGAATGGTCTCTCCCTTCACCAGTCCGTTAAATTCTGCGGTATATGTATTTGCTGCAGAGCCGTAACTGATTGTCTGGGAATTTACCGTTATGGTCAGTTTCTTTGCCGTTATGGAACCGTTAATATCTATTGCACTGTTAACAAGCTCATAATTCTCCTTTCCGGCACTAAGAGCAAGTCCGGATACGGTTATTTTATTGGCTTCATTAACATTTTTGCTGTTATAATACGCAGAATCTGCTTTCAGAGTAACAACATCCCCGGGCATTACCCCGCTTTTGTCGTTACCCGTTACGCCGGCTAAAGACAGTTTACCAAGGGATTCTTCCATATCAGCTTCGTTGGTGCCATCGTAGGTTTTGCTCACTGCTTCATCACTGCTTTTTACCGCGGTAACCATTCTCTTTTGTACCGTGAGTAAGGCAGTTGTCCGTCCATAGCTGTCCCAGTCCTGTCCCGGATTGAATACAACAAAGGAATAATTATCCGCACTGATTCCGCTTATATCCACAGCTATCTCGTAAACGCCCGCTCCCATTTGTGGGCTGTATTCCGTAAATCC
>JBJEND010000207.1:0-7370 GCA_051880015.1 Butyrivibrio sp.
TAATCCAAACATCCCACGCCTCCTCTCAGTAATATATCTTCATTCCATCCTTGTGCTGAATTGTTCCATCCCCATGCAGCTCGAAAAATGTGGCAATTCCCTCATCCGTGTCAAAATTCACATCCTCAATATTGCCTTCTCCGGAACCCACATATCTGCATATTATTCCAAAATCCGATAAATCATATATCTCATCAGCAGTGAATAAATAATAATATTGAAAACCGCCGGTATCTACCTTAATCCAGTCCTCCACCCGAAAATTTCTGTCATATTTCTCATTAATCATATCAATAATTTCCTGTGGTATCGTTCCGTCATGGTCGGGAGATTCATAAATATCAAAGTATTGTAGTATAACGTGATATTCTTTATCTTTATCATAACTATACTTTTTCATCTCCCATGTTAAAGCATCACCAATCCATGCATACTTTCCCTCTACCTCTTCATCACTTCTACGTAGTTTCTGTGGTATATCCGTCTTACCGGTAAGACCAATAAGCTGTTTATACAGCCTTTCATCATCACTTTGATATTCATATGACCAATATGTTTCGAATTGTATTTTCTGTCCTTTCTGCAATTTCTCTTCTCTTGTACAGCCGTACACATTAAAAGCTGTCGCAATTATCAGGAAAAGAATAGCTACTTTAGATAAATGTTTTTTCAAATCAATCACCTCATTAATTATTTTAGTGACAGACCCCGCTTCATCCGCAGGGCCCGTCGGGATAAATTATTAATCTTGCTGAATAATTGTATAGGTGTACTTATCCTGAATACCCGTCACTTCACTGGCACTGTTATACGCAGTACCTGTAGAAACGTAATGACTGAAAACATCTGTACAGTCCCTGCTGATTACCGCTTCCACTGTCCCATTCTTCTTTAACACACCGCTATCAGCATTAAAATCCGCAATTTGTCCGGTATAGCACTGCTCTTGATGCACCTCCACCTTATACAGTTTATAAATGGAAGATGTGCTGGTGGCTGTAATTTTTGCATACACGTCAGTAGCTATCGTTTGATATCTGCCTGCGGCTCCATAAAAAGTTTTTTCCATATAGCTGTCATTATAACCATGCTCCTCATAGCTTCCTGTTCCGGCATATACAGCGCTTCCGGCAACTGCTGCGAACAATAAGCCGCATGCAATGCCTTTTAATAAATGTTTTTTCATTGGTAATTACTCCTCCTATAAATTTTGTATTTACACCACCACGAAAAAGCATTATAATTTTACCGGCACTCCTTCGGGTGGTGCATGCTGTTTGTTGGGTCTGGTTTTATCGCGAAATAATCAGACCCTTTTATATTAATCAGGATGACCTGAATAATATACGGACAATTAGTCTATAATTTATATATATCAAATAATCTATAATATGTCAATATAATACTTTAAATTTCCGTCCAAAATAATATATTGGGCTTTATACCAATTTGCAATATGCAGTTAGAATAAAAATAATCCTATTTTATTAAGTTTCTAAGGAATTTGATACATTTTGTAATTATTGAATTCTTACATTCATCATCAACCGTATGTTGTCACGAAGTATGACCTATAACACAAAAAAAGACACCATCACCTATATCTCTATAAGTAATGATGTCTTATCATTGTCCATGATAATGGGTTTTCTTATCTTAAAATACTATACTAAAATGCTGCCCTGAATATTTCCATAATGTCTTCTTTACTAAGCGGAACAAATGAGCCACTTGAACCTTCACAAGCCTTTTGCGCCATAATCTCAAAATTCGTTTCATCTGTAATGCCCACTGTTCTTAAATTTGCAGGCATTCCCATTGTTTCAAAGAAGAATTTCTTCAGTGCATCAATTCCGGCATGGGCTAATTCCCAATCATCCTCACCTGATAATCCCCAGACATTTTTAGCAAACTCTACAAAATTACTAAGTGTATCTTCACTAAGAATATGCTCCATCCATGCCGGTGTCAGGATTGCCAGGCCTTCACCATGGGTGATATCATAGAATGCACTCAGCTCATGTTCCATAGGATGCACACACCATGCCGGTGAACATCCTTCTCCCACAACGCCATTAATTGCATGGGTACCTGCCCACATAAGGTTTGCACGTGCATCATAATTCGTTGGGTCATTTAATGCAATTGGCCCATTCTTAATCATAGTACGTAGTAATCCTTCTGCCATATACTTCTGACAATCAGCATTTTCCTTTGAAAAATAGTTCTCCATGGTGTGACTCATCATATCTGCTGTGCCTGCTGCGGTCTGCTTTTTGGATACAGAATATGTATACTCAGGATCTAAAATCGACATAGTTGGCACCATATGTTTAGAACCCGTTCCCCATTTTTCATTCTTAGTCATGTCCGAAATTACAGCAAAAGGATCCATCTCTGTCCCTGTGGCAGATAATGTTAATATATCAAATATTGGCAATGCCGATTCTATCTTAGATCCATCTAAGACTAAATCCCATGGGTCATTATCATATTTCGCTCCGGCTGCAATTACTTTTGCACAATCGATGGTGCTGCCGCCTCCAATGGCAAGTATCATGTCGATTTTCTCTGCTTTACAGATGTCAGCACCTTTTCGTACCGTTTCAATTCTTGGATTAGGTTCAACACCACTCAGTTCAAAAATCTGTAAATCTGCATCCTTAAGAATGTTAATTGCATTGTCATAAATCCCGTTTTTCTTAATAGAGCCGCCACCATATACCAAAAGAACCTTCTCTCCATAGTCCTTTAACTCTGTAAGATTTGAAATTGCTCCCCTGCCAAAATGTATTCTTGTTGGAATCTCAAGTGTAAAATCCATCATTTGTTATTTCCTCCTCATTATGATGTGATTCCTTTTCTTCTTAGCAGCAATTATAAATCCTGCTGCTCCGCATGCAATTAACAATGTCATAACAGCTCCATTGAAATTATCGCCTGTATTAACAGGTGGAATATCTTCCGATGTTTCATATACAAAATATACCTTTAATACTGTTGTTCCATCCGGCTTAACTATTGTTGTCAAAACATTTTTTGTATTTCCATTATCAAAAGCATATCCTGACTTTGTAGGTGTCTTGTCTGCTTTTGTAACTGCTGCCGTATTTCCGGCAACCTCTGCTCTGTCCGCGCTCACCGAATCCGGTGCTGTACCAAAACTTCTATCATCCTTCTGATAATAGTACTCTACTTTGTATGAAGTATTTAAGTTGTAATAGACCTTCATAACATTATCATCTCTGTCAAAGGCCAAAGCAGTAATATCTTCTCTTGATACATCCGCACCATTATTCACAGTAACTTTTGTGTATCCCGCAAACGTCTTTATTGTTGCCGAAGCCGACGTACCAATTGCACCCACTGTCCAGGTCGATGTTTCCCCCGGTGCTAAATTATATGTACCGTCTGTCTGCTGTAAATAATATTCTGTTCTGTATTCAGTATTTTCCTTGACAAAATACAATTTTAATTCATTCTGACTTTCATCTTCCACAAGAACTTTATCCTTAATTGTTCCTGTCACTGAATCATCAAATTCATATAAAGCTTTATCAACGGCTGGAGTCATATCAGCAGTAGTTGCTTCAATGCTGTCTCCTACATATCCATTTCCATTTCTTCTCTCTGCAGCATCTTCAACAAAGCTGCCATCTGCCTGCCGGTAAAATTTCATAACTGTATATGTAGTCTCAATAGGGTCATAGTAAAATCTTAGCTTCAGATTTCCATCCTTGGTAACAATACCGGCATCCTTTGGTTTTGCACTGTCAAGACTGGCTGATGGATTATATCTATAATTTTCATATGTTTTACTTGTTGCTTTGACATCTTTACCCACTCTATCTGTCAATACCTCAGTATCCGCTGAAACAATTTCATATTTATTTGTATTTCTGTTCCACTTATAGTGTTCAACTGTGTAATCACTCTCCACATAGTTTGCAAAAGAAAAACCGTGTACTGTGTGATTTGCCTTTGAAGAACCGACAGCTGAAGTGAAACCTACACGTATATCATTGTTTGTTCCCAATACAGACGTTAAGTCCACATCATATGAAATAACCGGAGTTTCAGGCTTTACGGCCTCGTCATATTTTCCAAGTGTATAGTATACCTTCATTGTAGTACCATCATAATCCACCCAGAATGTAAATAATCTGTCATCCACACCTGCATCCGCAAAACGCCCTGAAGTATGTGTCAAATCAGTCGTATCCGGATTCTCAATATTGTCATACTTATAGTTATGATTAATATGAGTTGGGTCAACATTATTTATATAATACAATGCCTTATGCTTCTTCTGGTCACCATTAAGCATAACACCTATATGGTCAAATCTTCTTTCAGATTTACATGGCAACTGTTCATAGCCCCAAGTACCATACACTGTCGTTGAATCCAACATATCTTCAATTAAAGTTCTTTTATCATCAGGTAAAATGACGTTTCCAGTAGCAGGATCATCGACAAACAGCCCCATTCCCATTGTGAAATATGGTCCTGATGCTTCACCCTTACTATAAACATGATTATCAAATCCCCAGTTTACATATCCATTGGCATCGGCAGCCAACATCGCATAAGAACCATTGAAATATGAGTCAAGCTCGATTATCACACTATTGTTTACGCCGGCATAACCCATTCCTCCACCAGATTGTCCAACAATAGAACTTCCGGTTGTAATAACAAATGCAATTCCATCTCCACCATACTCTCTTGAATATCCACTTGTCTGTGCATCGTTTACAACTGCATCCGGCATAGAAATGGTAAATTTAGCAGAAAACATATTTGATTCCTGCAAAGAAATCGTTTTATTTAACATAGCCGAGCCGGAGCGATAAGCATTATAGCTGTCTGTTGCTTCCTGTCCGGACACATTACCTTCCTTTACACCCTGTATCAGTCTGATAACATTTTCGCCTTCTGCAGAATGGTCATTTGCATAAATACCGGGCTTATAGCTTTCATCAAATGCAATTGAATATCCATTACCATCTTGTGCATCATAATCAAATATCCAGGTAGGATTTACCGAATCACTTCCATTGGAAATGGGATCCGTTGCACTACCTTCGTACTGTTCAAATTTAATGAAAGAATCTGCCGGTCCGGCCTTAACATCCATACTTCCATTCCAATTACTGAAAGCAAATGTCATAAGTGTTGTTACTGCAAGTAAAAAGCTATTCTTATTTTTCTTGCATTCTTCAATTTTGACATCAATATTATCCTCTTCCTCTCTACTATAAAATATTAATTTTATTTATAAGAATTATACATTAATATAGATAAATAATCAAATACAACCGCAAAAAAGCCACTAAATACACGGCTTCCCATATATTTAGCGGCTTCAATTTTATAGTTCGCTTATGAGATTAATTACCCAGCTGTGCTGCTACTTCTGCTGCGAAATCCTCATTCTTCTTCTCAAGTCCTTCGCCTGTCTCAAAACGGATAAAGCTCTTAACAGTAATGTCAGCACCAACTTTTTTGCTTACTTCCTTAATGTAGTTAGCAACTGTCTGCTTTCCGTCCTCTGCCTTAACGTATACCTGGTCAAGAAGGCATATTTCCTTAAGCTCCTTATTGATACGTCCCATAACCATGCCCTCGATAATCTTATCATTAGCATCCGGTTTCTCAATTTTAGCCTGAGCTGTAAGAACTTCTTTCTCAGAATTAATGTAATCCTGATCAACCTCATCACGGCTTGTATACTTAGGATTAAGGGCAGCTACCTGCATAGCTACATTCCTAAGAGCTTCCTTAACTTCATCATTAACAACAGAAGTTGAAGCTGATACAAGAACACCGATTTTTCCTCCACCGTGTATATAGGATACAACACATCCATCCTCTGCATGAGCTTTCTCAAATCTTCTAATCTTAAGGTTCTCTCCGATAACCGCAATCTTAGCTGTAAGAACTGCCTCAACGGTAGATGCCGGGTCTGCAAGCCATGCTTCTTTCATGAATTCATCCATGTCTCCTGCCTTGGTTGCAAGAGCCTGAGCTGCTACTTCATCAACATATGCACCGAAATCAGCATTCTTTGCAACGAAGTCAGTCTCGCTGTTTACTTCAACGATTGCTGCGCTCTTATTATCTGCTGAAACAGCAGTCTTAACAAGACCTTCTGCTGCAATTCTGCCTGCCTTCTTAGCAGCCTTTGCAAGTCCGTTTTCCCTTAAATATTCAACAGCCTTATCCATATCGCCGTCTGTCTGTCCAAGAGCTTTCTTGCAGTCCATCATGCCGGCGCCTGTCATTTCTCTTAATTCTTTTACCATTGCTGCTGTAATGTTTGCCATATTATTAATCCTCCTATACAGAACCTATTATGCTTCTTCAACTGCCTCTTCTGCTTCTTCTGCTGCAGCTTCTTCTGCAACAATATCTTCAAATGTCTCTGCAGTCTCACCCTGATTAGCTTCGATAACTGCATCAGCCATCTTTGCAACAATTAATTTAACTGCTCTGATAGCATCGTCATTACCCGGAATTACATAATCAAGTTCTTCAGGATCACAGTTTGTATCAGCGATTCCTATTAATGGAATTCCAAGAATATGTGCTTCCTGTACGCAGATGCTTTCCTTCTTAGGATCTACTACGAAAATTGCATCAGGAATTCTCTTCATCTCCTTGATACCGCCAAGGTTCTTCTCAAGCTTTTCCTGTTCCTTTTTAAGGTTAATAACTTCTTTCTTAGGAAGAACATCAAATGTTCCGTCTTCTTCCATCTTCTCGATGTCTTTTAATCTCTGAATTCTGCTCTGGATTGTCTTGAAGTTGGTAAGCATACCACCTAACCATCTCTCATTAACATAGAACATTCCGCAACGCTCTGCCTCTGTCTTAACAGCGTCCTGAGCCTGCTTCTTGGTTCCTACGAAAAGGATGTTTCCGCCGTTAGCTGCGATATCATAAATTGCATTGTAAGCTTCATCAACCTTACCTACAGACTTCTGTAAATCGATGATGTAGATACCGTTTCTCTCGGTGTAGATGTACTCTGCCATTTTAGGGTTCCATCTTCTTGTCTGATGTCCGAAATGAACACCTGCTTCAAGTAACTGTTTCATTGAAATTACGCTCATTTTAATACCTCCGTTGGTTAATATCTTCCGCCTGCTTAATGCTCCGGCAACCTTGAGCAAAAGGCACCAGCCGGGAATCCACAGACGTGGTTAATAATTATACTGATTATTAAAAATCAGCCGGCACTAACGCACCGACTGATATTGTAACATAAATTATATTCTAAATCAACTGTTTTTATTTGGATCTTGTAATTATTCTGAGCCATTTTTGATAATGTCCTAATATACCACAAATGAAAATGTCCCAAT
>JBJEND010000208.1:0-1606 GCA_051880015.1 Butyrivibrio sp.
CATCCTCAAAGGTCAAATCTATCAGAGTAAGTTTGGTTCCTACTGCCACATAGGGATCCGGGGCATCAAATAACCTGAAGCCTTTATTCATATAAAGCTCTTCATCAAAATCAATTCTGTTGGAGCTATACATATATTCTGTGTACACAGTATAGGAGCTGTCCTTTGTGGTAACCTGAATATCAGAAGATGTACGCTGGATGGCCCTTAATATATCAATATCATACTCTTCGCCAATAATAAGCTTGGAATAGATATCAACATTTACCATGTTACTTACAAATACCGGTATGGTAATCTCTTCGGAGTAACTGTTCTCCCCGATGGTATATTTAACATGTACCAGAGAGAATGTACCCGGTATATGAGCTCCGGTCTTGGGGTCATCCCTTTCAAAAGAATCGTATTTGTTGTTATTGGAAACAACGAACTGTCCGTCTCTTTTTATGATGGAAATCGTTTCACTTCCGTCTGCCCTGGGTGATACCACTCCGTTATCTACCTGAAGAGATTCCACCGTAACCGTGATTTTATCATTAATTCCGTCATTTAAAAGTCCTGTTCCGTTAGTAAGGGTGTTTAAAACACTGTTAAGAACATTTTCCAGGGTGCCGCTGTCGCTTGACCATTTAAGAATGGTATTGTCCATATTGGCAGTACCCAAAATTAAGTCCAGCTCCTCCCCTTCTCCGTCGTTATCCGCATCAGGCGCAGTAAACAGATTAGTCTCCAGACATTCGTCATAACGTACAAGAGGATTGCCGTTTTCATCTACGGCTGTTCTGTCCACACCGTAAATTTCCTCTGCTCTTTCCAGGTCATAGAAGTCATTATAATAGATATAATCACATTCTTCATATTCTGAATTCACATCACAGTTCCATACCACATCACTGGTACTTCCGGTAAAATCATCGCTGTTTTTATCGTAAAGCTTAAGTATTTCCTTGACACAGTATCCGGAAGTATGCTTTCCTACTACTTTTCCTACATAATTATTGCCTTCCGGTGCTATAAGTTCATTATCCTTTACGGTAATATCATGTATAGCCACAGAACAGCCCAGATTATTATTACCGGTTATATATCCTATGGCAGCTCCTACACCACCGGTTAAATGCCTTGTTATAAACACACAGTCCTCAATCTGTATATATTCAATCTTGGAATCATAACCGCCATTATTGGCAGCAATTCCGGCAATAAGCCCGCCTACATTTGCCCCACTTTCAATGGTGGTGTTATACATCTGTATATTCTTTGCAACAAGGCTGTTTGCTGAGTTAATCAAACCTCCTGCAGCCCCCGGGAAATTAGGCACGGCAATTAATACATTACTGTGATTATCCGCATCTTTATCCCCGATGGTAATGTCATAGAATTTCAATGAATAACTCCAGTTTGAGGCTCCTACAAATCCTGCCGCAATGGCGGAGTTACCCCCGTTCTGTTTATTGATTACCTGTAAATTCTTCAGATTAATATCTTCAAAATTATACCATCCGTATCTGTGATATCCGGCAATGCCTCCGGCATAGGAACTGCCTGTATTACCACTCTGCACAACACTACCCTCCAGAGTGAAATTCTCAATCTTAAAAGGAGA
>JBJEND010000209.1:0-1601 GCA_051880015.1 Butyrivibrio sp.
CACGAACAAACAACAAAAAATCTTTTCCAGCTATTATAGCCCCTGCCACTAAATCGAGATAAATGATAATGTGCTTATCATGCATCACTTTAATCTGCTTCACATGTTCTATCAGAAAATCTACTTTTGTCTTTTCAAAATCCTCAGTCTTAATCCATTCATCTATTTCTTGATCCAGATTGTCAATCACTGACTGAATATCTTTCAACTCCTTATTATTCTCTACCGGAACTAAGAGCTTTTCAATCCGGGCAATATTGGTTTTAATCTCCGAATACTTTTTATCATAAATTTCCTCTGAAATCATACCATCCACATACTTATTTACTAAACGGCTCTCTTGTATCTTAAGTTTCTCCAGTTCTTTAAGATGAGCCTCATTGTCATTCTCAGCATTGAGGGAAGCTTTTACACTCTCCAGCCACTCAAGCATAGAGGCTTTCACTGCTTTCTTGTTGACTACCAGATTTTTACTGAGTGCTTTCATAATATCTTTTATCCGCTTATCTGTAATTGCAGATCCTATACAGGCTGATTTCCCTCTACTCATTTTCTGAGAACAATACCAGCTATAATACCCGTTGGATTTATGTCTCCAAAGAGGAGCTCCGCACTCATAACAGACCATCTTACCGCCAAGAGGATCTCTGCTGATTTTTCTTCCTCTTCTTCCATTCTTTTTCAATGCAAGTCTATCATTCACTTTCTGCCATGTAACTGGATCTACTACCGCCTCAAAAGCATTATCTTGAGTAACCCACTCTTCGCGAGGTTTTTTCTCGACACAATGTTTATCAAAATCTCTGTGGAATCGGTTTACCACTAATGTACCTTTATATCTCGGATTTTTCAATACTCTCGCCACACTATCTGCACAGAATTTACCACCTTTCTGATTTCTGTAGCCGCTTTCATTCAGAATATCAACTACTTTTCTTATACTGTCATGCTCTAAGTACAGATCATACATTAATTTTGCGACTTTAGCTTGTTCAGGATCCACAACCCATTCACCATTTTTTATGAAATATCCGTAACACATATTTGTTCCCATAGCAGTAACTTTTTCCCCATTCCTTACTTTCTCTATCCGTCTTTGGGCTGAATTGTTAATCTTTTTGCTAAGATCTCTGCTATATTCAGCCGCGAGGATAGCCTTTATCCCGGTTATCAACGCATCATCAGCCGGAACAAAAAACTTATTGTCCAGATACAAAAAGAGCTGTTTTCCTGCTTTAATCAGCTTATCTACAAAAATGTACCAGTCACCAGCGTTTCTCTGAAGCCTATCCTGTGACTTTACTACCACAATATCAAATTTATCCTGATCCAGATCAGACAATAGCCTTTGATATTCTTTCCTCCTCCGGGACTGTGTACCGCTTTTTCCCTCATCCACATACTCATCCACCAGCTTCCAACCCTTTTCCCGGATAATCTCCTTATTCTCCTGTATCTGCTTTG
Source organism: Butyrivibrio sp. (assembly GCA_051880015.1). Classification (GTDB taxonomy): domain Bacteria; phylum Bacillota; class Clostridia; order Lachnospirales; family Lachnospiraceae; genus Eshraghiella. Next base: position 1,465 of record JBJEND010000209.1, read on the forward strand.
AAAGAGCATTAAGCTGTTTCTCCTCCTCAGTGCTTACCCTTGCATAAAATACCGCCCGTTGCATCCTGTTTCCTCCTGATCTCCATTACATCCTGCATAACTACATAAAGTTCAAAACACCCTGCAAGCTGTACGAT
>JBJEND010000210.1:0-1589 GCA_051880015.1 Butyrivibrio sp.
TAAACAATAAAAAACCTTGATTTTTAAGGAAAAAGCACTTGACTAAATAGGGAGGGTTATTATGTCAGATAATTCAAAATTTGATTCAACAGTTTCATCATTATTTAAAGGAATGGACGGATTCCTTTCTGCTAAAACTGTTGTGGGGGAACCTGTAACGGTGAATGATACCATTATTCTTCCACTTGTGGACGTAAGCTTCGGTGTGGCGGCAGGAGCGGGCAGCCACGACAATAAGAATACGGCAGCAGGCGGTCTGGGAGGTAAGATGAGTCCCAGTGCCGTACTTGTTATACATGACGGAGTTACAAGACTGGTTAATATTAAGAATCAGGATTCCGTATCCAAGCTTATAGATTTGATTCCTGAGGCGGTTGATAAGATTTCCAAATGGAAGGACAAGAAGGATCCCGATGTGGAAAAGGCAGTAGAAAATGCCTCCAAATAAGTCTTTTATGAAACCGGTGTTATTTACACCGGTTTTTCTCATATAATATATATAAGATAACGGATATCGGGAATATATATGAGAAGAATAATAGGATTTGCCATGTTTTTTATTGCTGTAGGTATTTTTGTGGGTATATTTATTACCAAACGTTTCTGGGAGGTGGTAATAATTATCGCCCTTCTTATTCTGGGATATAACCTGTTTACCGCAGACACCTGTAGAAAAAAATAGTATAATAATTATAAAAAAGACTTGCAATTCATTACATAATCTGTTATCATACTTTTTGTTGTGAGCCTGTTTAGGTTTAATATCTTAAAGGAGGTGCAAACATGGCTAAATGTGCTATTTGTGATAAAGGTGCTCACTTTGGAATCAAAGTAAGTCATTCACACAGAAGATCAAACAAAATGTGGAAACCAAATGTAAAATCTGTAAAGGTTAAGGTTAATGGCCAGGCTAAAAAGATGTATGTATGTACTTCTTGTTTAAGATCAGGCGCTGTAGAGAGAGCTTAATTTAACAGATGAAACCGAGGGGAATTGTTCCTTCGGTTTTTTTTATGGGATAAGAAAATATTTGTTCCATTTTCCTATTAAATAGGTTATAATATAAAAGCAAATGTTTATATAGGAGGAACTGTATATGAAAGGACATATTGATAATCAGTTTGGCGAGGTTCATGTTGACAATGAAGTGATTGCAAAATATGCAGGTGCCACGGCGGTTGAGTGTTTTGGCATTGTAGGTATGGCCACAGTCAATTTTAAGGACGGAATTGTAAAATTATTAAAAAGAGAGAATCTTGCACATGGTGTTAATGTCTCTGTTGATACCGATAACAAACTTATCATTGATTTTCATGTTATAGTTGCTTACGGCGTAAGTATTTCTACTGTAGCTGATAATCTTGTTCACAATGTTAAATATAAAGTAGAAGAATTTACCGGACTTAAAGTCGGTAGAATTAATGTATATGTAGAAGGCGTCAGAATCATCGACTAATGTTAAGGAGGATCTAAAAGTGGCAACAATGAAAATAGACGCAAAGGCGTTAAAACACCTTTTTCTTGCCGGAGCGGCTAATCTTGAAGCAAAGAAAGAATGGATAAATGATTTGAATGTATTTCCCGTACCG
>JBJEND010000211.1:0-1587 GCA_051880015.1 Butyrivibrio sp.
TTATATCCATAAGGGAATATGCGTACTCTCCGCGGCTCTGGTTAATCATTTTTTCAATATTAATACCTGATTTACCGCAAACAGTAGTAAGACCGCTTATAATGCTGGGAACATTCTTGTGCAATACACCTATTCTTCCGGGTGTACGGCAAACTCCCAAATCGCATGCCGGGAAATTTACGGAATTTCTGATATTTCCGTTTTCAACATAATCCACAAGTTCGTCTACTGCCATAATAGCACAGTTATCTTCTGATTCCTCAGTAGACGCACCAAGATGCGGAAATGCGATACAGCCCTTTGTGTTGGCCAGTTTAACTGTAGGGAAGTCTGTTGCATAACGGCTGATTTTGCCGCTGTTAAGGGCTTCCACAACATCATTCTCACATACAAGCAAATCTCTTGCAAAGTTAAGGATAACCACACCGTCCTTCATCATGGCGATTGTATCCTTATTAATCATTTCCCTTGTATCATCCAGAAGAGGAACATGCACTGTAATATAATCACAATCTTTAAAAATTTCCTCTCTGGTCTTAACTAATGTAACCTTACCTGAAAGATTCAATGCATTCTGTACAGAAAGAAAAGGATCACAGCCAATAACTTCCATACCCAGGGATGTAGCAGCATTGGCAACCAATACTCCTATGGCACCCAGGCCTATTACACCCAGCTTCTTGCCCTTTATCTCATGTCCTGCAAATTTTGCTTTGGCTTTTTCCATTGTCTTGCCGATATTTTCATCATCCTTATTATCTGCTACCCAGCCGTTGGCATCTATAAGATTTCTGGATGCAACAATCATTGCAGATATTACAAGTTCCTTAACTCCGTTAGCATTGGCACCGGGTGTATTAAATACTACTATTCCCTTTTCGGCACACTTATCAAGTGGGATGTTATTAACACCTGCACCTGCTCTTGCAACTGCAATAAGCTGTTTCGGGAGCTCTAAATCATGCATTGCTGCACTTCTTACAAGGGCAATATCTGCCTCAGCAAAATTTTCTGTTTTCTCGTATTCGCCGGTAAGGCGCTTTAATCCTTCGTTAGATACAGGATTTAAGCAATTATATTTAACCATTTCATTTCCTCCTAAAGCATCCAAGAGACTCTCAAGCGGACGCTTTTAATACAGGTCTCTTTTAGCCATATCTTCTTCAAATTTCTGCATAAATTCAACTAATTTCTCAACACCCTCAACCGGCATTGCATTGTATAAGCTTGCTCTCATACCGCCTACACTTCTGTGACCCTTAAGGTTCTCAAATCCGGCCTTCTGGGCTGCTTCAACGAATTTAGTATCTATTCTTTCATTGCCTGTTACAAAAGGTATGTTCATAACAGAACGATCTTCCGGTTTAACCGTAGGTTTGAAAAGCTTACTGTGATCAAGGTAATCATAGAGTATCTTTGCCTTTCTCTCGTTACGTTCCTTCATAACTGTGAGGCCGCCCTGCTTCTTAAGCCATTTAAATACTTTACCGCAGATATATATACCATAACACGGCGGAGTATTGTATAAAGAATTATTGTCTGCATGAACTTTGTACTTTAACATTGTAGGAGTTCCCGGAAGGGTAT
>JBJEND010000212.1:0-1583 GCA_051880015.1 Butyrivibrio sp.
CCTGTGCTTTAGGAACTCTGGTTATCTTCTGCATACGCACTATATTATCAACATAAATAATATTAATTCCGTACTGTTCGCTTCCGATGTTTACCATTATGAACTGTTTAGCCGTTGTACTAAGCTGCATACTCTGCTGTGTGGTTAATGCTTCCATTGTCCGCCCTCCTCACTATAAAATCGCATTCGCATCAATAATCAAAGCTACATCTCCATCGCCGAGGATGGTTGCTCCGCTTATCATCTTATTGATATGAATATATTTTCCAAGAGATTTAATTACTATTTCCATCTGTCCTATAAGGCTGTCCACAACAAGTCCTGCCTGCTTCTCTCCCTTCTTGATTATAACAACGGTCAGGCTCTCGCCGTCCTCCATTAAGTCAGGAACTTCCAAAAGTTCTCCAAGACGTATTAACGGAATTACCGTTCCTCTAAGGTTGATAACCTCTTTGCCGTGTACATGCTTAATTTCACTTAACTCAATATCTTCAACTGTCTGGATGGAACCAAGGGAAATGGCATACTGTTCATCCCCAAGCTTAACCATCAACGCCTGAATAATTGCCAGTGTCAACGGAAGCCTGATAACAAATGTGGTTCCCTCACCAAGTACGGTATGACACTCAACGTCTCCTCCAAGAGCTTCTATCTTGGATTTAACAACATCCAGTCCTACGCCTCTTCCGGATACATCAGAAATCTTCTCTGCCGTAGAAAAGCTCGGTCTGAATAAAAGATCGATTACATCTTTGTCCGTCATTGTCTCAGCCTGCTCAGGAGTAATTGTTCCTTTGGAAATGGCCTTGTTTCTGACTTTCTCAACATCAATTCCGTTACCGTCATCCCTTACTTCGATGACAACGTTATTGCCATCCTGATATGCATCAAGGAAAATAGAACCCACTTCATCCTTACCTCTTTCCCGTCTTACCTCTGAAGACTCAAGCCCGTGGTCAGCAGAGTTACGGAGAAGGTGCATAAGGGGATCTCCTATTTCATCTATAACGGTTCTGTCTAATTCCGTGTCTTCACCGGTCATATACAGTTCCATTTTCTTGTCAAGTTTTTTGCTTAAGTCACGAATCATTCTCGGGAATCTGTTTACAACGGTTTCAATAGGCACCATTCGTACATTCATAACGGATTCATGAAGATTGGTAGTAACTCTTTCGAGATACTCAATCTGCTCGTTAAAACTCTGTCCGTTTTCTGTTATGTTGCCTGCATTGGCAGAAGATACCAGTCCGTTCTTAGCTATGATAAGCTCACTTACAAGATTCATAAGAACATCCAGTTTCTCTATATCCACCCTTACGGAACGGTTTGCAACAGGTTTTGCAGTCTTTGGCTGTGCTTTACTTGGAGCCTTATTATCTTCCTTTGCTGCCGGCTTGCTGCCTGAATCGCCGGTTGCCGAAGCAGCCGGAGCCGGAGCTTCACTCTCTTCTTTTATTATGATAGCTTCCCCGTAAGCATCCTTAATTTCGGAAACGTTCTTAACCACAGCAATAACCTTTTCCAAAGGTTCTTTGGTTATAATAAACATTCTGAAATCCAAATCAAATTTTTCATCTTCAATA